>JBFKXW010000422.1:0-2333 GCA_041637915.1 Pseudomonadales bacterium
CCGGCACCGGCCCAGGTCGGCGCGCTCAGCACCACACGCGCTGGCGGTTGCAGCGCCGCGCCCTACGACTCGATGAATGTGGGCTCGCGGGTCGAGGATGACCCGGCATGCGTTGCCCGGAATCGCGCCCATCTGCTGGCAGCCTGCGCCGGGGCGGAATCTCTGCAATGGGTGCATCAGGTGCATGGTGTGCGCTGTATCGAGGCCGGGCCTGCAGAGACCGGCGAACCGCAGGCAGACGCCAGTTACACCCGCCGTGTCGGCGTGGGCTGCGTGGTCTGCACGGCAGACTGTCTGCCGGTGCTGTTCTGCGACCGGGCGGGCACCTGGGTCGCTGCAGCGCATGCCGGCTGGCGTGGCCTGTGCGACGGGGTCCTGGAACGCACGCTGGACTGTTTCGACGGCGATCCTGCCGATGTGCTGGCATGGCTGGGGCCCTGTATCGGGCCCCGCAGTTTTGAGGTGGGGGCGGAGGTCCGCGCGGAATTTCTCACTGCCGACCCTGCCGCAGAGGCCTGCTTCCGGCCCGCAGAAGGCGCGCAGAAGTGGCTTGGGGATCTTCCGGCGATCGCTCGCCAACGATTGCATGGCCGTGGTGTGACGGACATTTCGGGGGGCGACTGGTGCACCGTGGAGGACAGCAGCCGGTTTTTTTCATTCCGCCGGGATGAGGTTACCGGGCGCATGGCCAGCGTGATTTGGCTGAAACCGGCGCCGGCCTGACGGGTTCCTGCATTTTTGCCATGGGCACGTTCCCGCTGCGCATGCGATCCTCCTTGCATACACTATGGCTCTTGAGCTCCCGGGAGGAAGACAGGCATGGCGGCAAAACAATGGGATACGCTGATACAGGGTGGATTGGTATTTGACGGCACCGGCGCCCTGCCGCGCGTGGAGGATGTGGCGATCGCGGAAGGCAGAATCGCAGCGCGGGGCGTGGATCTCGATGCGGCGCAGGCACGCGAAGTCGTGGATGCTCGCGGTCGCTGGATTACGCCGGGCATGCTCGACATCCACACCCACCTGGACCTGGAGGTCGAACTGAACCCAGGCATCTCGGAAGTGGTACGACATGGCACCACCACCGTGCTGGTTTCCAATTGCTCGCTGGGTCTTGCCTTCGGAGCCCAGCGTCGCGATGGGGAAGACCCGATTGTTGATTGCTTCGCGCGGGTTGAAAACATTCCCAAGCACGTGCTGCAGAAGGTGGTCGACCGGGTCGACTGGGACGACTCCGGCGCCTACCTGCACCACCTGAATGAACTGCCGCTCGGCCCGAACATTGCGCCGATGATTCCGCATTCCATGTTGCGCGCGGAAGTCATGGGTCTGCAGCAATCGGTGAGTCGCGAACCAACACCGGCAGAGCTGCAGAAAATGGCGGCGCTGGTCGAGAAGGGCATGCAGGAAGGTTACGTGGGCTTCTCCACGGATGCATTGCCCTTTCATTATCTGGCCAATGATCCGCATCGCCGCACCAAAATTCCCTCCCAGTGGTGCAGTTTTGAAGAACTGAAGATGCTCACCGACGTGGTACGCAAACACGATCGCCTCTGGCAGGCGACCCCGCCCAAGGACAATCCGCTGCAGGTGCTGCGCAACTTCCTGCTCACCAGTGGCCGGCTGTATGGGAAGCCATTGCGCACCACGGCGGTCGCAGCGCTGGATCTGGTCACCAATGGTGGCCTGTCCAAGCTGGCCAAGATTCTGCCGCGCCTGCTCAATTCCTGGCTGATCGGCGGCCGGTTCCGGTTCCAGGCGCTGGCCGCGCCCTTCAAGGTCTACTGGGATGGCCCGATCAATCCGCTGGCTGAAGAGATCGACGAGATGCGTGAGCTCAACGAGCCGGATCTGGCGGACGTCGCTGCGCGCCGGAGGGTGCTCGATGATCCGGCCTTCCAGGAACGCTTCCGCAAGATGTGGATGCACGGCAAGAGCGGCCTGAACCTGGCGAATCTGGCACGGCTGCTGAATCGTGAGCGCATGGCGTTCGGGCGTCGTCTCGACGAGATGTTCATTCACACCGGTGGTGCACCGGAGTGGCAGGGCGAAAGCATGGCGTCTGTGCATGAACGCCTGCGTACCTGGCAGACGACGGGCGCCGGTGCGCGCAGTGAGGGGGAAGCTGCCGAGTTCGCGAAAGCACCGAAGCCGATCGGGGACGAAGTGGGCTTCATGCTGCACGTGTTCCGGGAATATGACACCGGACTGCGCTGGTGGTACACCTCGGCCAACCGCGATCCGCGCAAGGTGCGTGATCTGCTGTTCGACGAGCAGAACCTGCCGGGCTTCAATGATTCGGGTGCCCACCTGACCAACATGGCGTTTTACGA
>JBFKXW010000423.1:0-2326 GCA_041637915.1 Pseudomonadales bacterium
GCCGGTCAGCAGATCACATGAAATCGGTTTCATGCGGGAACGTCTCGTTGCTTTGGACAAGCGCGAAGCACTGGCGCAGGCGCGCGCCTCGTCTTTTCGCGGCAGGATGACCTGCCGCCGGTCAAACCGGAAGCGGCTGAGAACCGTATTCATGCGGTCGGTGAGCTCGTTGAGGTAATCCCTGATGCTGGCGGCGCTATCGACTCTCCGATTTCATCCCGGGAGGTGATCGCGACGGTGCGGGTGAGGTCGCCGTGTTCGGCTGCTGCGAGGGCTTCGGTCAGATCACGAACAGGCCGCACAAAGTAACCGGCCATAATGCCGATGATCAGAAACTGCAGCGCAAACTCCAGGCCCGATTCCCAACAGGAGTTGACGATAAATGCCTCGCGGCTTTCGACGAGCTGGCGGATGACTGCCTCGGGTGCGCCGCCGGCCTCTGCAATCTCGACCATCTTCTGCAGTCCATCGACCGCGAGCAGGGATTTAAAAAGGTTGTCACCATGGTCACAAGGAAGAAACCGAGCTGCAGTTTCCAGCGAATACTCCAGCCCGAGAACCACTCCACGATCGAACGCATCGTGCCACTTGCTCCGGTCGCACGGCCATCCTGCGATGGGGCGCGAGCCATGAAAGGGAAAACGCAAAACGTGTAGATCAGCCCCTTGCCCGCAAAACTGGGCCGGCCGGCGCGGTACTGATCGGGCGAGTCTGGCTTAATATGCCAACTATTGCATATGCAAAAACTTTGCTATAAATTCGACTTCGTCTGTTTCACGAGAGTCCAACATCATGTCTTTGCCCCCCATTCTGAAAGATCGGTTGCGGCTGCCACTGGTGGGCGCCCCGCTGTTTATCATTTCCAACCCGGATCTGGTCATTGCGCAGTGCAAGGCCGGGGTGGTGGGGTCCTTCCCCGCCCTGAATGCCCGGCCGGTGGAAGTGCTGGAGCAGTGGTTGCAGCGCATCACCGAGGAACTGGACCGCCATAACCAGGCAAACCCCGATGCGCCGGCGGCACCCTTCGCCGTGAACCAGATCGTGCACCGCAGCAATGACCGCCTGCAGCAGGACATTGACCTGTGCGTGAAGTACAAGGTGCCCATCATTATTACGTCACTGGGCGCGCGCGAAGACCTGAACGAAGCCGTGCACTCGTATGGTGGTATCACACTCCATGACATCATCAGCAACCACTTCGCGCGCAAGGCGGTCGAAAAGGGTGCCGACGGTCTCATCGCCGTGGCAGCCGGTGCCGGCGGTCATGCGGGCACCACCTCGCCGTTCGCGCTGATTCAGGAGATCCGGGAGTGGTTTGACGGCCCGCTGCTGCTTTCCGGTTGCATCTCCACCGGGGATGGCGTGCTGTCCGCACAGGCCATGGGTGCCGATCTTGCCTACATGGGCTCGGCGTTCATCGCCACCCGCGAGGCCAATGCCGATGCGCGGTACAAACAGGCCATCGTCGAAAGCAGTTCCGAGGACATCATCTACTCCAACCTGTTTACGGGTATCCACGGCAACTACCTGAAGCCCTCCGTGGTCAATGCCGGTCTGGATCCGGACAACTTGCCGGAAGCGGATCCCAGCAAGATGAACTTCGGGTCAGGGGGCAATACCAGCGCGAAGGCCTGGAAAGACATCTGGGGCTGTGGCCAGGGGATCGGTGCCGTAAAGGACGTGCCTTCGGTCGCAGAGATGGTGGCCCGCCTGCAGCGGGAGTACGCCGCAGCCCGCGAGCGGGTGCTGGCGGCCTGATTGGCGGCAAACCGGTATGGCACTCTCGCACGCGATTCTGGTCTCGCTGCTGGACCGGCCGCAAAGCGGTTACGAACTTGGCAAGCGATTCGATCGCACCGTGGGCTTTTTCTGGAAGGCCAGTCACCAGCAGATCTACCAGGAACTGCACAAGCTGGCGCGCGCCGGCCTGGTGCGGGGTGAGACGGTCGAGCAGACCGAGCGCCCGAACCGTATTGTGTATGAGCTGACCGAATGTGGCCGGGAGGCACTGGATGCATGGTCTCGCAAGGCCACGGACCCGCCCTCGGTGAAGGAGGAACTGATCGTCAAGCTGTTCGCGCTGGGCGATGTGGATCAGCAGGTGGTACGCGAGGAAATTGAGCGGCGGCAGGCTTTCCATCGGGACCGGCTGGCCTACTACGAAGCCGTGATGGATGAGCATTATCCTGAGCCGGCACAGCTGAAACCGCGCCAGCAGGGCCGCTATCTGGGCCTGCGTATGGGAATCCTCAGTGAACAGACAACACTGGCCTGGTGCGAGGAGGCGCTCGCCCTACTGGGCTGTGAGGGCGCGTCGGCGCATTGA
>JBFKXW010000424.1:0-2306 GCA_041637915.1 Pseudomonadales bacterium
ATCGCCGTAGAAACGCTGAACGACGCCCTGCGGAATCAACCGGAAGTCGAGGCAGTGCAGCTTTGTTGTTTTGGTGCAGAGGTGACCGCTGCGTATCAGGCCGCGCTGGGACGTTAACCGTCTGCGGTTGCCGGACCACTGTCGGGCAGGATATCCAGTTTCGTTGTTTCCAGCCCGTGCCCGTAATGGCTGGCAGAGAAATCCTCCGCAGCAACCACTCCCTGCCGGGCCTCGACGCCAAGGTACTGGTCCAGATTCAGCTCATTCGCAACCGCCGTTTCGATCAGCAGGTCGCCTGCGCGCAGTGCCAGATCCGACTCATCGGCCGTCAGGGAGGGTGGGAGGACATCCTGCGCGGACAGGGCATCCGACAGGAAATGCTCGCCCGAATACACAACGTCGATCAGATTCACTGCGAACTGCTGATGGCTCACGCCGCCCCCGCCATGCTGCACCGTGAGTTCAAACCGCTCAATCAGGTCCAGCCGTTCATCGGAGAGAAACTCGTTGACGTTCCCCTGGATTTCCAGCACGAACCGGTAATCACCAGGGAATCCCTGCGCACCCTGCGCGATCTGCACCTGCAGCGCACCGTGCTCGGTCGCGATATGCAGCACGCCATTGTGATCCGCACCGCCGGCGCCATAGCGGACACCGTCGTACTGGACACCCGCAATCTGCACCGAGAAGCTCAAATCCGTTGCTTCATTGCCGAACAGGTTGCCTGACTTCACGAACTGGTGGGAGGGCGTGTGGGACGCCAACTGAGATTCCGACATGAGCGATAACTCCGGGCAATTCAGGGCAGAAAGGCGACCGGACACGCCAACCGCCTGCACTGGTTCCAGATTAGCTCCGTTCCGTACGGACTTCCAGCACTACTGGAAAAACCGTCCACTTATCCCGATAACACGGTAAAGAGCGCAAAGCAGAAAGCAGTGATTGGAGGCAAATACTTCAACCCTGCCCCCACGAGGCGGCCCCTGAGTCGAGGTACGCCCGCTCTTCCGGCGTATTCTCACGACCCAGCAGCTTATTACGGTGGGGGTAGCGCCCGAAGCGCTGGATGACGTCCCGATGCTGCTCGGCGAAGCGCAGGTTGCTCCTTACACGCTCCTGCTGCTCAGGCGACGCATCCCGCACCAGCTGCTCATAGAGTTCCACGCTGCGTTGCTGGATGCCGCGCTCCTCGCTGTGCATGAATGGCATGTAGAAGAAGACACGCTGCCCCAGCGGCAGACGCCGGTCCATGCGCATCTCCACCCCCAGCACGGCAATGCGCAGTGCCTCGCCATCGTTCCGGAAGGCATTCCCGGAGGCGCGGTAGAGCATGCGCGTGAACTGATCCAGCAACAGGATACAGGCCAGGCGGCCGACGGGTGCGTCATGCCAGTGATCCAGGTCACCCGCCTCTGCCGCCAGGTGGAGAATGCGGAACTGGCGGCGCACCCGTTCGTCCTGCGCGCTGTCCGCGCCCCACCAAAGCGCGGAGCGATCTTCGACGGGAAACTCCCCATCCATCTCGCCAAACCAGAAATCGAGAACCTGTTGCGCAATTGCGGGGTCATGCATACGCTGACCTGCTGCCTTCAGCCACCAATGCCGCGCGCCAGCATCGCGGCCAGCAACAGGATCAGCAGCAGTCCTACCATTTGAACGCGCAGGGCGACCCGGATTTTTCGCGGGTAGGTCACCTGCGCAGCACCCTGCCGCATCAGTCGCTGACCGCGCAGAAAGTGAATGGTGGGCCAGACGGAAACCAGGGCTACCAGTGCGAACACCGAGAGCTTCGCGTGAAACACACCGTTCTTCATGTAGTACGAAGCACCGCCCGCAGCGCCGCCCACCTTGGCCAGCCCGGTCAGCAGCACCAGCACCAGGCTCCCCAGCAAAATGTAATGCAGCACGGTCAGGCGCCGTGCCAGCGCAGCAGGGGCCAGATCATCGAAGAGCAGGTGCTGTGCCACCATGGCACTGAACAAAACGGTAAATCCGACGTAGTGGGCCCAGGCCAGTAGCGCGCTTTCCATCATTACGCCCGAGGCAGGGTAACGCCCCGTTGCCCCTGATACTTTCCGCCGCGGTCCTTGTAACTGACCTCACAGGGCTCATCGGACTCGTAAAACAACATCTGCGCGACACCCTCGTTGGCATAGACCTTGGCGGGCAGGTTGGTCGTGTTGGAGAACTCCAGCGTCACGTGCCCCTCCCATTCCGGCTCCAGCGGCGTAACATTGACGATAATGCCACAGCGCGCGTAGGTCGACTTGCCCAGGCAGACCGTCAGCACAGTCCGGGGAATCCGG
>JBFKXW010000425.1:0-2291 GCA_041637915.1 Pseudomonadales bacterium
AAATATCATCCTCGAATGCACGGTGCGGGGCTGTCAATTGCTGCCGCGTGCAGGGCACCGCGGACAATGAACGGCGAAACAAAACGCTCCGGTTGTGCAGCCCGCGTTGTCAGGCACCTCTCCTGAAAAAATTCAGCGAACGCACGGCCGGTCGGAGCCTTTTCGCCGGCCTGAACCCGGGGGAGGGCGCTTTGCGGACCTGCCTTCCATGTATTGGTGCTCCAACGAACCCTGAATGCGCTGGTTTATTCTTCCCATACCTGGCTCGCTGATCTTTAATCATTTGCGGGACCGTGAAGCCGTCGCGGAGCCATGCCGCGAATCGTGCGCATTGAGCAGGCTGACATCCAGCCTGCCGTGAGCCTGAAATTCACCTGCACACCAGGATTCTGATGTGATGAACGACTCGATCGAACCTGCCGGAGGGCCCTGGGCCTGGCTGCTGTGGTTGGTGATGATCGGCGCTGGCGGGTTCTGCATGGCGATCTTCCTGTACGGGGCGTGGACTTACCACGGCCTCGGAGACGCCCGGGTCCGGATGACGCCGACGAGTGTGATGGGCTGGGGGGAGGCGTCATTCCGGGTGTTCCGTGATGGTGACTACGACCTGCACGTGGAAACCGTCAATCACGACCCGCCATTTGGTGCACAGTTTCGCGGCACCCTTGAACTGCGCGTTCTGGACGCGGATGGACGGTCGCAGTTCCAGCGCATTCTTGGGCCGCGGATCGAGGCTCTGGAGCGGCCCGACAACTATGACAGCATGCACGTCGCCACGATCCGGCTTTCCGGTGATGTCTGGCGGGTGTGGCGGTTTCAGGCGCGCGTGGCGGAACCGGACCCGTCCTTCGCGGGCGTTCGCATGGTGGCCAGGATCGATCGTGTGCATCCGGATTTCGGGCTTGCCGGCGTTGGGGTGATGTTCATGATTGCGCCCGCCGCGATTCTATGGATGGTCTCGGTGTTCCCCGCCATGCGCATCCGCGACAGGAACGGGAGTGCCTGGCCGTTGCGTGTTTCGGTCCTGCTGATTCTCGGCAACCTGTTCAGTATGTTTATGGCGACGCTTTAAGACGGGCGCCGGCCGGTCCGGTACCCGGTGGTTTCTGCGGAGCCAGGACGTTCGCGATTCGCGAGGATTGGAAAAATGAACCACCGATCTCCCGGATTGAGCAGGCGCTGATGGGGCCGTGCGCCTGGTGGATCTCAGGGTTTCCCGGGCCAGCCGGCCAGAAGCCGGGAGCGCGCCTGAACAGTCTGATGCCTATATGCTTCCGTTTCACAACGACATGTACCTGGAGGACGGCCAAATCGATGGACTTTGTGGCAGGAGAACCCGAAGATCAGGTCGATTCCTGACTTAATCCGGCGCATGGCCGTGGAGCACAGTCCGTGGGTATACAGAAAAACCTCATCAGGAGATCGGTGCAGTCCGTACTCGCCGTGTCGGCATGGATGGCCCGACGCGAATCCATGAACGCGCTCACCGAGCGGTTCATGAACACACTCGCGCGCGCCACGATCCGCAGCAAGGGCATTCGCCGGGCGGAAGACCTGGCCGACCTGGGCCGGCAGTGGCAGCGCGGCTTCCCGTCGGCGAAGCAGGTGCCCATACGGGATATCACCGAAGACACCGTCTACGCCGAGATCCACACACCGTGCCCGTTGCGGGGCAGCGGAGACGTTCACGCCTGCTACCGGATGATGCAGTATGACCGCGAGGTGGTCCGTGCGGCGGGCGGACAGTTCGTGGTGCTTTCCTCCCAGGCTACGCCGGGAAACACGTTCTGCCGCGTGGCGATGCGGCCGGCCGGGGCGGAAGTCAGCGACCTGGTACCTGCACACGAACAGTCCCACGGGAGCACCCGATGAAACTGACCGGAGGATGCCTGTGTGGGGCGGTCACCTACACGGCAGACGGCGTCGAACCGAGAGTACACGCCTGCCATTGCAGCATCTGCCGACGCTGGACTGGTGGTCCGGCGCTCGCGGTGGGTGTGGGCACGGTGCAGTTCTCCGGCGAGGAACACATCAGCCGCTACGATTCCTCGGAGTGGGCGGAACGTGGTTTCTGCAATCGCTGCGGCACCAATCTCTTCTATCACCTGAAGGAACCGGGCAGGTACATTCTGTGGATGGGTACGTTCGATGACCTGGCGCCCTTCCGTCTCAACGGCGAGATTTTCATCGACGAGAAGCCGGCCGCGTACGACCTGGCGGGCGATCACCGCCGGCTGACCGGCGCGGAGTTCATGCGCTCCATCCAGCAGCAGGAAGGCAGCTAGGCGATC
>JBFKXW010000426.1:0-2290 GCA_041637915.1 Pseudomonadales bacterium
CGCTGAACCGCTATCACTGGTTCGACGGGGACGGTATGGTGCAGGGCGTCTGGTTTGCGGACGGCCGGGCAGAGTACGCCAGCCGCTGGATTCAGACGCGCGGCCTGCGGATGGAGCAGGAGGCGGGCGAGGCGCTTTGGCCGGGTGTGCTCGGGCCATTCGATTTCAATGCCCCCCTGTTCCCCATCAAGGACACCGCCAACACCGATCTGGTCTGGCATGACGGCAAGTTACTGGCGCTCTGGTATGAATGTGGCCGGCCGGTCCGACTGGACCCTCGTTGCCTGCAGACGCTGGGTGAGGAGAATTTCAGCGGGCAGCTGCAGGTGCCGGTCTCCGCTCACGCGCACAGTGACCCGGTCACCGGGGATCTGGTCTTCTTTCGCTATGGCGATACCCCCCCCTATTTTCAGCACGGCGTCCTGGATGCCAGGGGCGATCTGCACCTGCAGAACATTGAATTGCCCGGTGCACGTCGGCCCCATGACATCGGGGTGACGCGGCACTTTTCGATTATTCACGATTTCCCGCTGTTTCATGACGAGGTACTGTTCCGGAAAACCGGCAAGCGAGTTCCGTTGTTCCATCCCGAGGTGCCTACCCGGTTTGGCGTGCTGCCTCGTTTCGGCGGCAATGCAGACGTGCGTTGGTTCGAGTGCGCACCCTGTTACATGCTGCACGTGGTGAATTGCTGGGAGGAAGGCAACCGGATTGTGATGATCGGCTGCCGCACCCGCGATCCCTCGCTGAACCCTGACCCGCGTGATGGCAGTCTGGCGGCCATGCTGGCCTACCTGAAACTGCAGGCCAACCTGTACCGCTGGGAGTTTGATCTGGAGACCGGTCAGGTTTCAGAGTTTGATCTGGACGATGTCAACGCAGAATTTCCAATGATTCGGGAAAGCTGCCTGGGCACAAAAAATCGCTTTGCGTATCTGCAGGATCTGCCCTGCGATATTCCGGCACGGTTTGAGGGGATCGTGAAATACGATCTGGAGCGCGGTGTAATCTGTGACCGTTATCACTATGGTGCGGGTGTTTATGGCAGTGAATCGCCATTCGCTCCAACCGGGAGCGGCGACCAGGAGGATGACGGCTACCTGGTTACGATCACCACTGATACGGCGGACTGGACCTCTTATTGTCTGGTCCTGGATGCGCGCAATCTCTCGGCCGGTCCGGTCGCCCGGCTGCGTCTGCCACAGCGGATCCCCGCGGGTTTTCACACCACCTGGGTTCAGGGTGTCTGCTGAGTGGTGAACTGATCCAGCATGTGAAACAGGAATGCGTGCATTTGTGCATAGGTGGACGCTGGTTCCGCACGAATGCGGCCGGCATCCTGCACGTAGGGTCCAGCCACCAGATCGGCAGCTGATTCGATCACCCAGGATTCGGCATCAGACGGATGGACTTCCGGGTGGCATTGCCAGCCCAGCACCTGCGTGCCGATCTGAAAACCCTGGTGCGGGCAGGCGGTGCTGCTCGCCAGCCATTCCGCGCCATCCGGCAGTGCAAACGTTTCGCCATGCCAGTGCAGCATGGACAGGGGGGTATCAAAATACCGGGTGGAAACCGGCTGCACCGGGAACCAGCCGATTTCTGGTTGCGGGTTCGGGGTGACGCGAGCGCCCAGGACGCTCGCAATAAGCTGGGCACCGAGACAGAAACCAACCACCTGTTTGCCATTTTCGATTGCAGCACGAATGGCCTGTTTTTCGAAGGGCAGCCAGGGATGTTCTGTCTCGTCATGCACGCTCATGGGCCCGCCCATGATGACGAGCAGTTCGGCCTGTTCGATGCGGTACAGCGGCTCGCCGTCAAACAGTCGCAGGGGCCGCAGTGCATGGCCACGGGATGCGGCCCAGTCGGCAACTGCTGCGGGCCCCTCAAAGGGCACATGCTGTAGGCAAACGATCTGCACAGTGGGTTGCCGTATCAGCGCCGCGACGGCGCATACGCTTTACCCGCCCTTTCAGCAGCCACGGGTGTAGTACCAGACCCAGGGCCCGCGTTCGTCGGAGCGCCAGCGGATCCAGCCCATTTTGCGCTCGACCGGCACCTGTGCGCAGTAGTTGGAGGGCTGGCTGACCATGACCTCCATCCAGTCGCCGCGAATGCTGCGCGGACGCAGGACGTGATCGCCGGAGATCCGGCCCCGTCTCGCAAACTGGGTGCCGGGCCCGGTACGCAGATTGTGCACACTCTTGCGACGAAAATAGAGCGGAGAAATGTGTTCGCCCATGAGCCAGTTTTCCCACGTGGAGAACCGGAGCGGTGGGCTGTTGTTGGC
>JBFKXW010000427.1:0-2282 GCA_041637915.1 Pseudomonadales bacterium
CGGAATGGGGCAAGCTGAATAGTTGCAATTGCAACAATTATAGTTACAATTGAAACAAATGCAAGCCTGGTGAACCACATGAGCACCGCCCGCACTGCGCCATTAATCCTCGAAGACTTCCTGCCCTACAGGCTTTCCGTGCTGTCGAACACCATCAGCTCAGCGATCGCAGGCGCCTATGCCAGCCGCTTTGGCCTGACGGTCGCGGAATGGCGCATTATTGCGGTGCTGGGTCGCTTTCCAGGCATCTCGGCCCGGGAAGTCGCGGAAAAAACGGCCATGGACAAGGTTGCGGTAAGCCGGGCCGTGGGACGGCTGCGCGCTGCGGACTATGTCAATCACGCAGTCGCCAGCGACGACCGGCGGCGTTCTGTGCTGGAACTGTCTGCCCGCGGGCGGGACCTGCTTGGCCAGGTGGCGCCGATGGCCAGGGCCTACGAGGCTAAGTTGCTCGACGGCCTGAGTGGCGAAGATCGACAACACCTGGAGCGTGCGCTGTCGAACCTGCTGGATCGGGCGCAGAAGATCGGCCCGCTGAGCGGGAATTAAGCGGCATCAGTTTCCGAGTTCGGTACGCACCGAAAACAGTTCCGGAAACAATTTGATGTCCAGCGCCTTGCGCAGGAATGACACGCCCGAAGAACCACCGGTACCGCGTTTGTAACCGATGATGCGTTCAACGGTCTTCATGTGCCGGAACCGCCACAGCTGAAAATTCACCTCCAGGTCGATTAACTTCTCGCACATGTTGTAAGCATCCCAGTGGTTCGCCGTGTCCTCGTAAATACTTTTCAGCACGGCAACCACCTGCGGCAATTCTTCATATGGCTCAGACCAGTCGCGCTCAACCGCGGATTTCGGAATCGCGTAGTCGCGGCGGTGCAGATAACGCAGGAATTCGTCGTAGAGACCCGGTGCGTGCAGCACAGCCTCAAGCCGCGCATAGGTTTCCGGGTTATAGCGGAACACGTCCATCACCTCCGCGTCCTTGTTGCCAAGCAGAAATTCAAGCTCGCGGTACTGCGGAGACTGGAAACCGGACGCCTGTCCCAGCACATGTCGGAACTCCATGTACTCGGACGGCGTAAGCGTCTCCAGCACGGACCACTGACCGTAGAGCTGGTTCTGGATCTGCTTGACGCGCGAGAGAATCTTGAAGCAGGGTTCCAGCTGGTCAGTCTGAATTGACATAATCGCCGCATGCAGCTCGTGCAGCATCAGCTTGAACCACAGCTCCGAGGTCTGATGCTGCACGATGAACAGCAGTTCATCGTGGTGCGGCGGCTGACTGAGCGGCTGTTGAGCCGCCAGCAGGCTGTCCAGGCGCAGGTACCCTTCGTAAGTCAGGCGCTCGGACAGGTCGCGGTGTATACCTTGCTCCATTTCCCGCTTGTTCATGCTTGAAGTCCCTGGCGCATTGGCGCACGGCTGATAAAGGCCTGCATTCTATCAGGCGCAGTTGCCGCCGGTTGCTAGAAACAATCCTTGCGCAGCGCATCATGGCTGGCGCGACTGCCGGGCTTGCGCCACACACTTGTTGTATAATGCGCGCGTCATTTTCGGACGTCAGGGCGCTCCAGCGGCCCCGGATTCAGGCCTGCTAAAAAGGCAGCCCGCACCGCCCGGCATCCCCAGGTCACCGGCTTTGCGTACTCTGACGCGAGCTTTGCTTTGCAGGAGTGTTTTTTTGAAGACGGTCGCTAATTTCGATATTCCCTATCTGCAGTTTATCGACCCTGAAGGCAAGGTCGTCGAAGAGCTTCCGGCATTCGCCCGGGACCAGGAAGAACTACTCAGGCTTTACAGGCTCATGAGCCTGACCCGGATATTCGACGGTAAGGCGATCAACCTGCAGCGCACCGGGAAGCTCGGCACCTACGCCTCCTGCCTCGGCCACGAGGCCGCCCATGTGGGGATGGGCTCGGCCATGCGGCCAGAAGATGCCTTTGCGCCGATGTACCGCGAGTATGGCGCGCAATTCTGGCGTGGCGTGAAAATGGAGGAAGTGTTGCTGTACTGGGGAGGTGACGAACGCGGCAACAACTTCGCCTCGGCACCGGCACATGATTTTGCCTGGTGCGTGCCAATTGCCACGCAATATCTGCATGCGGCGGGAGCGGCAATGGCCTTCAAGCTGCGCGGGGAAAAACGCTGTGCGGTGGCCTCCATCGGCGACGGCGGCACATCCGAGGGCGCATTCTATGAGGCCTTGAACGTGGCCGGCGCCGCGCACCTGCCAATGGTGGGTGTGGTGGTAAACAACAAGTGGGCGATTTCCGTGC
>JBFKXW010000428.1:0-2278 GCA_041637915.1 Pseudomonadales bacterium
GGCAGCCTGGGCATCGCCCTCACCGCGGATGCGTTCCGAATCCCGGTACGCATTGGCCAGGATAACCCGCCTTTGCCGGTCTGCATCAGCCTGGATCCCTTCGGCGAGCTCACGACCCTTGGAACGCAGTTCACGTGCCTCCCGCTCCCGTTCGGAGTTCATCCGGTCAAACACCGCCTGACTGACTTCCGGTGGCAGATCGATCCGCTTGACGCGAATATCGAGAATCTCGATGCCCAGCTCCTTGCGGGTGATCGCGTTCAGACTCCGGGTGAGTTCTGACATCAGTTGGTCGCGCTCTCCGCTGACCACCTCATGCATGTTCCGCACACCCACCTGGTTGCGCAGGCCCTCATCCACACGCGGCATCAGCAGACGCGCGGCAATGAACTCGTCTCCGCCGGTGGCAGTGTAATAATCCTTGACAGTCTCGATCCGCCATTTGACGAACGAATCCACCATCAGGGCTTTCTTTTCCACCGTCAGATAGCGCTGCGGATTGCTGTCCAGCGTGAGCACACGAGCATCAAAACGCCGTACCTCGTGCAGCACCGGGACCTTCCAGTGCAGGCCCGGCTTCAGATCCGCATCGACAATCTCACCAAACTTCAGCAACAGTGCGCGCTCTTTTTCACTGACCGTGAACAGCGTATTCCACGCCAGCACGGCAATCAGCGCCACAATCATCAGGGAACCCAGTCCACGATTACTCATTAGCGCGAACTCCTTCTGCCAGAGGCATTGGCCACATCACGGCGTTGACGATCACGCAGTTCATCCATGATGCGGTCGGTCAGCGCCTTGACGCCGTGGTCATCCAGATTCTCCAATGGGATGGATCCGACCGAGGCACCCCGCTGGTTCACCAGCCGGTCCAGCGGCAGGTAAAGCATGTTGTTATTCCCTTCCGTGTCGATCAGGATCTTCGTGCTGTTTCCGATCACCGAGGAAACCGCATCGATGTACAGACGATCCCGGGTCACCTCGGGCGCCTTGCGATACTCCACCAGCAGGTCCGAGAAGCGGTCGGCCTCGCCCGAGGAGCGGGCAATGACCTCTTCCTTGTAACCGTTGGCTTCTTCCAGGATCCGCTGTGCTTTACCGCGAGCTTCCGGGACCACGCCATTGGCGTAGGCTTCGGCCTCGTTCTTGAAGCGCTGCTCATCCTCACGCGCCTTGATGACGTCATCAAACGCGGCCTGCACTTCCTTCGGCGCCTGCGTGTTTTCGACGTTCACCTGCGTGACTTCCAGGCCGGTTCCATAGCTGTTCAGATAAGCCTGCAGCCGGGTCTGGACCTCCCGTGCCACCTGTTCCCGGCCCTCGGTGAGGACCTGGTGCATGTCGGAACTGCCGACAACGTGGCGCAATGCGGATTCCGCCGCGTGCTCCAGGCTGATTTCCGGGTCCCGCACTTTCAGGGAGAAGTCACGTGGATCCGCAACCCGGTATTGCACCGAGATGCTCACTTCAACGATGTTCTCGTCTTCGGTGAGCATCAGCGCACGGTGGGTGTGAGACCGCACAGCTGTCACGTTGACCCGCAGGACCTGATCCACCAGCGGCGGATTCCAGTGCAGGCCCGGGCCGACAATCTCATGGTACTTGCCGAAACGCAGCACGACGCCTCGCTCCGCTTCCTCGACACGGTACAGTCCCAGCACAATCCAGACGATCAGCGCACCGACCAGCGCCACGCCGACCAGGCCGCCGAAATTGCCGCCACCACTGCTGCCGCTGCTGCTGCCGCCACGACCGCCGCCGCCAAACAGGCCGTCGACGCGTTCGCGCAGTTTGCGCAGAATTTCATCCAGATCCGGCGGACCGTCATTTTTGCCACGGCGGCCGCCACTCCAGGGATCCTGATCCCTGCCGTTGTCGCCAGGTTCGTTCCAGGCCATGAGCTTTCACGTACTCCAATCATGCGCGGCGCAACAGGTAGGGTCGCACCAACCGTGGGGGATTCTACCAGCTTGCGGTCAACTTTCACGCGCCACTTGTCGCGGGCCTGCAGCGGCCGGAGATCCCCAGGCGATCCTGCATGGTCGGACTGACCCGGATACAGACGCACCAGCCGCCGGTTTCGAGCGAAAGTTCACGAATCACCACCCCCGCTTCATAGAGTCGCGACCGCAGGCGGGCCTCGGTTGGCGCCAGATCCAACTCCACATCAGCCAGCAGGCCATGCAGGGATTCCTGGATGGCTTCCGGCAGCAGATCGATACCCACGCCGGTGACAGCGGACAAGCGCACGCTTCTCACCAATCCGTCCGCATCA
>JBFKXW010000429.1:0-2277 GCA_041637915.1 Pseudomonadales bacterium
GTGTAATCCATCTCGAAACCGCCGATGTTTCGTGTCGCCTTCTCGATGGTTTCCGGAGAGAACAGTCGGACGCCATCCAGTTCACCGCCATTCAGCATGATCTGGTAGAAACGGGACATCTCGTCCGCTGTCGCGATCATGTTCCCGGCGGGGATCATGGTGCGATAGAAGCGCGGGTCGTTCGATACCGTAGTCACTTGCTCCAGGGTCTCTCCCAGCGCCCGTTCCAGAATCTTGTTGATGGGGAAACGCAGCGGTTTGCCAACGGGGTAGTTCAGCGCCACTTCCCGCATATGCTCCTCACTGGCGCCGTAATTGAAGTACTTCATGCCGAACGGCTCCTGTACTTCTTCCCGGAAGAAGGTGCGCATGTCCTTCCCGGTCACGCGACGAATCATCTCACCCAGAATGTAGCCGCCCGTGATGGCGTGGTACGCCATGCGCCTACCGGCTTTCCAGCGGGGCTTGATGTGGTAAAGGAGTTCCAACACGGTCTCCTCGTTAAACATCATCTCCGGTGGCGTACCCGGCGGAATAAAGGGAAAGCCGGAACGGTGGCAGAGCACCTGCTCAATCGTGATCTGGTCCTTACCATGGCTGGTGAACTCGGGCACATACTTGCAGACCGGATCCTGCAGCCGAATCAGCCCACGCTCCGCCACCAGATGCGTCATCATGGCGGTGACCGCCTTGGAGGCCGAAAACAGGCACACCGGTGTCTGGGTGGTGGCACGTACCTTCTCGACCCCGTGGTCATCGTGCGGACCATTGCCGTGCGAATGACCGATCGCCCGGTTGAGGATCAGCTCGCCCTGGCGACGAATACAAAGGATCACGGCCGGGTGATAGCCGGTGCGATACAGGCGTTGCACGCCCTGCCAGATGTTGTGAACGCTGTCCGGTGCCATGCCGACCCGAACCGGGTCCACTTCCTGATCCGGCACATAGTCGGTGATACTGGAAAGATCTTCTGCCACAAAACAGGTGTTGGGTTCGCGCGCCATGCCGACCTCATTTCTGCGGGTGACGATTTCGCCGGACCCGGTTGCACAATTACCGCCGGCTCCACTCGAAACCCGCGCGACACAAGCTTCCCAGTATAACCGTTTACTACAGGCAGGCCCGGCCAGTATGATCCCCTACTGTCCACATCCCCGCCCTGGGACACCACACATGCTTCAATCCCTGCCTGGATGGCTGGCCAGCCTTCTCATCAACCGGTCTTCCTGGTCCATTGCGCTCCAGCGGCGCCTGTACGAGCGATCCTTCGCGGCGGCAGGCATGCCCGCTGCGGTGACACTGGAAAAAACTTCCATTGAGGGTGTGGCTGCGCAGTGGGTAATACCGGCGGACAGTTCTTCGGACCGATTCATTTTCTATTTGCACGGTGGCGGCTTCGTGGTTGGCTCCAGCCGCTCGCACCTGCCTTATTTCGCGCGTCTCTGCGCGGCCACACATGCGCGTGGGCTGATTCTGGATTACCGGCGCGCGCCGGAGCACAGTTTCCCGGCAGCACTGCATGATTCCATTGCCGTATTCCGCTGGATGTTCGAACGGCACGTGAATCCATCCAATCTGGTCATGGCTGGAGACGGTGCAGGTGCCAACCTGCTGCTGTCGACATTGCTGACCTTACGCAAGGAGGGACACCCCCAGCCCGCCGCATCCTTGCTGATCTCCCCATGGGTGGACCTGGTGAATGTGGATCGCAAGCTGCGCTTTGAGGGTCGGGATCAGCGCAATTTCGAGCAGGCCCGGCTGAGTTTTTTTTCCAAATCCTATGCAGGTGTATTCGATCCGTCCGATCCGTTGATCTCTCCGGTGCGGGCCGATCTGGCAGGACTGCCTCCCATGCTCATCCAGTGCGGCGAGCAGGAAGTGCTGGCAGACGATGCCAGACAGTTGCTCGAACGAGCAAGGGCCGGCGATGTGGAAGCCTATCTGGACCAATACGAAGGCACTCGACAGTCACTGCCACTGATGGTCACCCGCGATGCCGGCGCCGACATCCTGCTACAGCACGCGGCACGGTTTATTAATTCGCATTTCGTCATCACCTGAGCCTGCCCCACCGCTGGCATCCTGTCAGGATTCAACCACACTGTTTGCTGTGCGGATGGAACGCAATACCGGGCCGTGAAACGTGGAAGAACTACCAACTTACAATTGTGAATACATTGATGCCCGCGGCCGCCAGTGTGGTGGCGCAGCCGGCGACTGTGGACTCTGCAGCTGGCATGACCCAAGCATCCGGAAAGAAACCGAAGAAGACCTGAA
>JBFKXW010000430.1:0-2270 GCA_041637915.1 Pseudomonadales bacterium
GGCCCCCCCACGATCGTTTCGGCTTGCCCCTGCTGCCAGATGCAGGCCGAAGGTCAGCACCATCCCCCGTTTATGGGGTAGAGCCGGATCAGGCCCGGGTCAAGCCCGGACCGAGCCCTTTCCCGGGAGACAGCCAAACCATGTCACGGGATGAATAAGGGGTCCCCCATGTCTTGGGTACGGCCAGGCCCCCAGCGGGCGCATGCGCGGTACGCCGCATCCTGGCAGGTCACGAATGCCCACTGCGCTCCCGCCGGCGCAGCAGGTACTTTTCCGCCTCAACCACCAACAGGATGGAGGCGGATGTGAGCAGGATACCGACCCATGCCTGGAGGGGAATGCCCGTGCTTTTGAATAGGTGGTTCATCAGTGGCAGGTAGGTAAAAAGCCCCTGGAATATCACCATGAGTGCCGCCATGCAGATTACGTACGGATTGCCGGTCAGTCCTCGCCAGGTCAGCACCGGTAATACCAGGTAGCGGCTGCTGAACAGGTAGAACACCTCAAAAAACACCACGGTGTTCACAGTGATCGTGCGCGCGGCTTCCACCGAAAGCCCGGACTCCAGCGCCTGGACA
Source organism: Pseudomonadales bacterium (assembly GCA_041637915.1). Lineage (GTDB taxonomy): Bacteria > Pseudomonadota > Gammaproteobacteria > Pseudomonadales > JBFGWM01 > JBFJWR01. The sequence goes on from JBFKXW010000430.1 coordinate 579, forward strand.
AATTGCCAGAGTGTTCCGGCCACCATCACCAGGGAGACAAGCGCCACCCGCCGGCCGAGATGCCCGCTGAACGCGGAGTCCCCGGGCGGGCGCGGTTTTCGCAACATGACGTCCTGCTCCGGCGGCTCGAATGCCAGTGCAATGCCGAGCGTGATGGCGGTGATCATGTTGACCCAGAGAATCTGCACCGCAGTCAGCGGCAGGGTCAATCCGCCCAGGGTGGCCAGAACAATGACAAATGCCTCGGCCAGTCCGGTGGGCAACATGAACAAAATCGACTTTCTGATGTTGTCGTACACCGTGCGTCCCTCGCGCACGGCATGGGCGATGGAAGCAAAATTGTCGTCCGTGAGGACCATGTCGGACGCCTCCCGGGCCACTTCCGTTCCGCGCTGCCCCATGGCGATGCCGATGTCCGCCTGACGCAGTGCAGGTGCATCATTCACGCCGTCCCCGGTCATGGCAACAACCTCACCGTTGCGCTGCAGAGCCTTCACCAGCCGTAACTTCTGTTCAGGACTGGTACGCGCATACACGTCCACGATGTCCGCTGCGTCACTGAAGGCGTGCTCGTCCATGGCGGCGATGTCCGATCCGCTCAGGGTGCGCCCCGTATCAATGGAAAACTTTCTGGCAATGGCGCTGGCGGTCGCCGGCAGATCACCGGTCACCATCTTGACGCGAATTCCCGCACCTCGGCACAGCGATACAGCTGAGATCGCTTCCTCGCGTGGTGGATCGCTGATGCCGACGATGCCGGCAAGTACCAGCCCCTGATTCAGGTCTGCATGGTCCAGCACGGTCTGCTCACGGACTGTTTCACGCAGGGCCAGTGCCAGCGTGCGATGGCCCTGTTGTCCGAACATCTGCACCCGCTCGTGCCACCAGTCCCTTTCGAGGGCTACTGTTTCTGCGCCATCAAGTTGGTGGCTGCAACGATCCAGAATCGGTTCTGGCGCGCCCTTGACGAATATCCATGCACGACCCTGCTGATCATGCCCCAACGTCGCCATGAACTGATGTTCAGACTCGAATGGAATGGCATCGATCCGCGGGCACTCCGCGCTCTGTTCGCCTGGATCCAATCCGGCTTTCATGGCCATCGCCAACAGGGCACCCTCCGTCGGATCCCCCTGTACATTCCATCCATCACCGGAGGTCAGACGGGCGTCGTTGCACAGTGCACCGATTTGCGCCAACCGGCGTAATGCAGGGTCACTGGCGCTGTCCACAACCCTGCCCTCGCTGCGGAGTTCGCCGCCCGGGTCATACCCGTTGCCTGTGACCTCCAGCAGTTCACTGCGCAACTGGACTGCGCGCACCATCATCTCGTTACGGGTCAGTGTGCCGGTCTTGTCCGAACAGATCACGGTCACCGCACCGAGTGTTTCCACACTGGGCAGATGGCGGATAATGCTGTTGCGGGAAGCCATGCGCTGTACTCCGATGGCCAGCGTGATGGTGATCACGGCAGGCAGACCCTCGGGAATCGCGGCAACCGCCAGGGCGACCGCAATCACGAACATCTCTCCGACCGGCACATGGCGATACAGTATTCCGAACAGGAAGGTGACCGTTGCCAGCGCAACGATGACACCAGAGAGCACTCGGGAAAGATCGCCCATACGTCGCATCAGCGGGGTCTGCTCGCTTTCCACGGATTCCGCAAGCGTTGCGATGCGACCGATCTCA
>JBFKXW010000431.1:0-2258 GCA_041637915.1 Pseudomonadales bacterium
CGGTCCGATGCATGTAGAAACGCCGATAGGTTTCCTCGCGCAGGATGCGCTTGAGCGAACCTTTCAGCAGACCCAGTGCACGCAACCCTTCTGCCAGCACGGCCAGAGCCGCTTCATGCGGCTGGTTCCAGTGATTTCCCGGTGCAACCTGTTCAATGGCGGCCGCCTGCGCTTCCAGCACGATCTCGTACAGCGCACGCTGCGGGCGATTGTAGCGGCCGGAAACCGGAAAAGTACGGGTGATATCGGACGCGTAACAGTCCAGCTCGCATCCGGCATCAATCAGCACCAGTTCGCCGCGTTTCAGACGTGCGCTGTTTTCGGTGTAATGCAAGATGCAGCCATTCGCGCCACCGCCCACGATGGAGGGGTAAGCCGGAAAACGGGCGCCGGCACGACCGAAGGCATACTGGAGTTCTGCCTCCAGTTCGTATTCGTGGCCACCCGGGCGGCACGCCTGCATGGCGCGCACATGCGCCTGCGCGCTGATTTCAGCGGCGTGACGCATCAAGCGGATCTCATTACGCCCCTTGATCAGGCGCATCTCGTGCAGCAGGTGGCCCAGCGAGACAAATTCTCCCGGCGGCTGGGAGCCATTGCGAACCTTGGCCCGGATCAGGTTCACCCAGTCCAGCACGCGACGATCAAACGCCGCATCCTTGCCCAGCGCGTGATAGACGCGGGAGCGCCCTTCGATCAGACCGGGCAGAATGTCATCGATGGCGGAGAGCGGAAAGGCATCATCGGCCCCATAGTCGGCACAGGCCCGCTCCGGGCCGACCCGCAGACCGGTCCAGATTTCCTTTTCGGGCTCCTTCTCTTCACAGAAAAGAACGTACTGCCCCTGCGCCCGCCCCGGCAGGAGCACCGCGATCGCGTGCGCTTCGGGAAAGCCGGTGAGATAAAAAAAATCGCTGTCCGGCCGGTGCGCGTGCTCGACGTCCCGGTTGCGGGTCGGTGGAAACCCCGCATGCACAATGGCGATGCTGTTCGGCTCCATCTGTGCGAGCAGCCGGGTCCGATGCCGGGCGAAATCGGCGCCAGTCAGTCTGGGTCGGCCTGCCATAACTGCTAATGCACCGTGCCCGTCGTGGAGGATTCCGGCGGTTCGCTCTGCGCATCCAGAAAGAAGGAAGTCGCCGCCATTCGGACATACTCCTTGACCTCAAAGAAATGCCACTCGTGCTCTTCATCCCCGGCATCTGCGGCATCTGCCTGCGCGATGGCGGAGAGGTCGCGCAGTACTTCCTCGCGCTCCTCCGCTGCGGCGGGATCCTGCGGTGCGCCGGCGGCGCCCACGCCCACCAGGAAGCCTTCACACCAACGCGCCAATGCCATTGTGCGCTCCTTCAGCGGCGTGCCGTCACCAGGCAGCATCGGCTCAAAATCATGCGCACCGCTGGCCATCTGCTGGTGGCAGTCCCGCAGGACCCCCATCATGCTGCGGCTCAGTTCCGGTGTCCGCTGTTCGATCCCGATCAGCTCGCACAGCAATTCGGCCCGCGCAGTATCGACAGACGCAGACTGCCCACACAGCAGGCCACAGGCCATGCCATGCAGCTCGAATGGATTGATGGTTTGCTGACTCTGCTGCGACAAAGAAAAATTCCAGATGCTGCACAAGCGCGTCGCCCGGCGTCGCGACGAATGTGCGTTTTTCCCCTAAAAACAAGGCAATGCACCCTGGCTTGAATTGACCGGCGCCGGGTGTCGGCCCTATAGTACTGCACACATTGGCACCTCCAAAAGCTTCCCGCATGGAACCATCTGAACTCAGCCGCCTGGAACAGCGCGTACAGGAGCTGATTGAGTTGTGTGATCGCCTGTCACAGGAAAACAAGCTGTTGCGTGCCAACGCGGCGGCCTGGAAGAACGAGCGTGCGGAACTCATCCGCCGGAACGATCTGGCCCGAAGCAAGGTGGAGGCCATGATTTCCCGGCTCAAGGCGCTGGAGCAGGACACATGAGCAATCCAGTCACCGCGACGGTACGCATTATGGACACCGAATATCGGGTCAGTTGCGCACCGGGCGAAGAACAGCAGTTGCAGGATGCGGCCCGACACCTGGATGAGGAAATGCGCAAGATTCGCGGCAGCGGGAAGGTCATCGGACTGGACCGTATCGCGGTCATGGCGGCACTGAATATGTCCCATGAAATGCTTACCGCACGAGCCCAGTCCGCCAACGCGGACCCGGAGAGCGAAACCAGATTGCGCGGGCTGATTGACCGGGTTGACCGCGCGCTGGAATCCCATC
>JBFKXW010000432.1:0-2225 GCA_041637915.1 Pseudomonadales bacterium
CCGGTGGCCAACAAGATCAAGGGGCTGGCACGCAAGCAGGCCAGTTACCGGGAATTGCTGATCGAGGGCATCATCTCCATCGCAGAAGGCGAAAACCCGCGGTCTATTGAAATGAAACTCCAGGGTTACCTGGAACTCTGAGGAAACCTGGCCATGCCCCGGCGCGCGGTTATTGAGGACGACGAGCACCTGGAACGCTGGCTGATTTCCTATGCAGACTTCATTACGCTGCTCATGGCGTTTTTCGTGGTGATGTATTCGATTTCCGCCGTGAATGAAGGCAAATACAAGATTCTGTCCGCAACCCTTTCCGAGGCCTTCAAGTCGCCGACGTTCACCCTCAAGCCTTTGCAGCAGGGCGAGATCGCGAAGAGTGAAGAGGAACAGGGCAAGCCGGATAACCTGATCAAGCTGGAAGGCGTTTCCGGTGCGGACCAGGAAGCGGGCAACAAGGGCCCGGAGCAGGAAATGCAGGAGATTCGCGGACAGCTGACGGAACTGTTCCAGGACATGATTCAGAATGACCTGATCTCTGTGACCGGCGATGAGCTGTGGGTAGAGATCGAAATGAAATCCTCACTGTTGTTCGACAGCGGCAGCGCCGAGCTGAGTGCCGATGCGCAGATCATCCTGGAACAACTGGGGGAGATCCTCAAGCAGCACCGGAATCCGATGCATGTCGAGGGGTTCACCGATGACCGGCCGATCGCCACGGAGGCCTACCCCACCAACTGGGAGCTGTCCACGGCGCGCTCCTCGGCGATCATCCGTCTGTTATCCGATGTCGGCGTGGCACCGGAGCGCATGGCAGCGGTGGGCTATGCAGAGTTTCAGCCGGTTGCGGCGAACGACACCGAGGAAGGACGGCAGCGCAACCGGCGCGTGGTGCTGGTGATCTCGCGCAATCTGGATATCCGGCGTTCGGTCGTCGCGGTTGGCAGTGATGCCGCGGCCGGCTCACGGGAGGAATTTCTGGACCTCGCCAACACCGTACGGGATTCTGAGGTGCTGCGGGGTCTGCGGCCGGATCAGCCCGGGCAGCCCAGGCAGCCCGGGGCGCCTGCAGAAGTCACCACGCCAGAGGCGCCCCTGGGCGTGCCCGAAGCCCCGGTGGAGACGCCGTCCGGTCCGCTGCGTACGCTGCGTCTACCCAGCGGGGGCCTGTTGTTCACGCGTCAGCCGCCGGCACCGGCCGCGCCGGCTGACCCGGATGCCGCGGGCGAACCGTGATCAATGCGTATCTGGACGGTTGCCAATCAGAAGGGCGGAGTCGGGAAGACCACCACCACTGTGGCGCTGGGCGGTCTGCTCGCGGACGCCGGCCAGAAAACGCTCCTGATTGACCTGGACCCCCAGGGCTCTCTCACCGGCTATTTCGGCTACGATCCCGACGAACTGGAACACAGCGCCTTTGATTTGTTCGTACGCGAAGGGCCGCTCAGTGTCGGCAGTGTGCGTGAACTGCTGCTGCCGACTTCTCATGACAATCTGCGCCTTTTGCCCGCCTCAACGGCGCTGGCGACACTGGATCGTCGGCAGGCCGGACGGAGCGGGCTTGGCCTGGTGATGCTGCGCGCGCTGCAGCTCATGCAACTGGATTACCGCTATGCCCTGATCGATACGCCGCCCCAGCTCGGCATCTGTATGGTCAACGCATTGGCGGCCTGTGAGCAGTTGCTGATCCCCGTGCAGACAGAATTTCTCGCGCTGAAAGGGCTGGAGCGCATGCTGCACACGCTGGATATGGTGGGCCACTCTCTCCGGCATGGCGTGCGGCATCTGATTGTCCCGACAATGTTCGATCGCCGTACGCGGGTCTCCGAGCAGGTCTGCGCCCATCTGCGCAAACACCATCCGGAACACCTTTGGCGGTCGCACATTCCCGTGGATACGCAACTGCGGCGCGCCAGCAAGGAAGGGCTGACGCCGTCACAGCTTGACCCCTCGTCCCGATCGGTCCTGGCCTACCGGGTATTGCTGGGACTGGTGGAGCCGGAATACCCGTTTGGCATGGAAGCGCGTGCGGAAGAACAGTCCCATGTCTGAGCAGGAAGACAACGCCAAGACCACCGATCTGGCGCCGCAGCAGGCCATGCTCGACTATCTGGATGATCTGCTGCAGGACGCTACGGCGCCACCGGTTCAGGAAATCGTTACGGAAACCCGTGCCGAAGTGCGGGTCCGCCAGGCACCGGTCCAAGCACCACCCGCGCCGGTCACGCAGC
>JBFKXW010000433.1:0-2219 GCA_041637915.1 Pseudomonadales bacterium
GCGTCGGAACCACCCGAGCACCGCCTTTGCGCTGCGGCCCGAGGCCCGCAAGTTCGAAGCGATGATCGCTGATAAGGAAACAGCATGCGTGTTGCGCAGCAGCGCGGGGTCACAATCTTTCCCCGCGCCAGGAGGGACGGCGGAACGCCGCCGGCTTGAACAAACACCGAGTTTGCCGATACTTGGGAGAGGGACTTCCGTTCCGCGCATGAACAATTTCTCCGAGGGGTGGACGTGTTCCGGATTCTTTACACCAGCAGGCAGACCGGACCCATCTCGGAAGCAGAGTTGCAGGCGATGATGGCCGCCTCCCGGGAGCGTAACCGGGCGGATGGCATCAGCGGGATGCTACTTGCGGACGATCAGTCATTTCTGCAGTTGCTCGAGGGAGAGGCTGCGGCGGTGAAGCGCACTTACGAGCGAATCGAGCGGCATCCCTGGCACACCGGCATCGAGGTGTTGTTGGAGGAAGATGTGGCGGAGCGCCTTTTTGCCGACTGGTCGATGGGGTATGCCCGGATGGACGGCATCCATGAGTTCGCGCTGGTTGACGAACAGTTGGACGCCAGTGAGCAAGCTTCCCATGATGAACCCGCATATCGTTTGCTGTGCCTGTTCCGGCGCGCGGTGCTTCTGCCCGCACAGACGGGCGTCCCGCTGCTGCCCGAACGGCGGGACCCGTAGCGATTCACCCCTGTTGCCTCGGCACCCTGTTCAGCGGTACTCGTCCGGCAACGCTGGTGCCGGTCGGTATCCCCATAGCCAATTGCAGCCGCCGCGCAAAGAAAGCGCCATGTAACCGGCAGCCCCCTTCCCCGCATGCCGGCGTATCCGATGCGCTCGCCATGGCGAAACCTGTCTGCGAAGCTGGAGAAGCCTGCCGAGCGGCAGGGGAGCGACATCGGTGCCATTGAACCTCTTGGTGATTTCGCAATCTCACTCCTTGATTTCACGGCGAGGCTGCGCCTCGGGTTGGGATGTGAGGATGGAGGACTGGGCGGCCGTGGAGGCTGCCGATGATGGCATCGGCATTTCGCCGGTGCAGGCCGGAGGATCAGTCGATGGAAAATCTTGAGGTGCTTGAAGACTACGGCGCGCAGTCCGTGATCGTTCCTGATGACATGATGGCGTGGATGCGATCCGATCATGCAGGAGAGACGGGCGCGGTCTGGATCTATATCGGTGCCCGCTGTGCTTTCTGGTCACCACGGATCCGGCGGCTGTCCCTGGAACACGGCCAGACCGAGCGCCGGCACCTGCTCGTGATGGAGCACCTCGTGCCACCCACTGAGCGCAGTAGGCTGATCCCGTTATGGCGGCTCATGGGGTTCACCCTCGGTTTCCTGGCCGCGCTGTTCGGATACCGTAACTTTTGTCACACCATCCACGCGGTCGAGACCTTCGTGGAACAGCATTACACCGCACAGATCAACAAACTGGAACAAACCCAGTCGCACCCGGCCTTGCTGGCCATTCTGCAACGATGCTGCAGCGAGGAGGTGCACCATCAACGGGATGCGCATGCCCGAACAGGCCATGCGCGGCCTGGACGGATCGCCCGTGGCTGGGCAAAGCTGGTCGGTGCTGGGTCGGAACTGGCGGTGAAAGCCGCAATGAAAGTCTGAAAGGAGCCTGGCATATGAGCACATCGTTGGACACCATTCATCACACTGCCATCCAAGTGGAAAACATTGCGCGGTCGGTGCGCTGGTACACCGACCGCTTTGCCTGCGAGATCGCCTACCAGGATGATAGCTGGGCCATGCTGCGTTTTGCCAAACCCTCGCTGGCGCTCGTCCTGCCGGAGCAGCATCCCTACCATTTCGCCATCCTCGCCGAGGACCTGACGCCCTACGGCAAGGCCGTTCCGCACCGGGCCGGCACCGCCTCCGTCTATATCAAGGATGCGGACGGCAATAATGTGGAAATGCTGACTGTACCCGGGTATGCAGCGCAATAACTCAGCAGAGGGGCGCATGGAGCACGGTCACCGCCGCCCACAGACGACACCCTTCATAGAGGGGAATTGATTCCACGGGTGAACGGCCCGCGCCCAGCGGTGCGACGGTGTCCCAGAAAAGACGTCATCTTGTCCCCGCGCAAACCCGCTTTCAGGCATTCATCCGTCGCGCACAGTGACTTCGCGATATAATAAAGATATCGTCCCGTTGTTTGTGCTTTTCGGGCTCCCCCCCATGCGTAAAGACGATTCCCTCTCC
>JBFKXW010000434.1:0-2175 GCA_041637915.1 Pseudomonadales bacterium
CCGCGACCCAGTCGAACCCCTCGCCCTTCTCCCGGCTCTTGCGCACCGAGCGGACAACGTACTGCTGGTCGAAAAGCAAGCTATCGTCATCAGCATCCAGCGCCTCAAGCCGGACTTCCTCGCCCACATGCAGGCGTTTCGATAGCAGCGCCCCGAACCCGCTGGCACCGATGTCTGCGATGCTGGCCGTCGCCGTGGCATCCGCACGGACCTGTGGCCTGCGCAAAGAGAAATACAGCGTCCGGGCATGGCCTGCCTCATTGACGGCATACAGGTGCGGCACGTCGGCAATCCGGGCCTCGCGCCGGCGAAACTCCTGAAACACCTCCGCCACTTCGGCCAGCGGCGCCGGCGCGGCACTTACGGCCTGGATCTTTCTTCGTCGTTCCGTCAAAAAAATGCCCGCCAAACCCTGGACCATAGTGCCCAGTATAAATTGACGCCTTATCTGCCTGCGAATGGGCCGCCCCACTGCAATTGACGGATGGACGTGAATACCGGAGGCTTGCGCCTTCGCGCCTGACCACTGGAGACACCATGCCCCCGGCACAGAAACCCGCCAACCCCAATTTTTCCTCCGGCCCATGCAGCAAGCGGCCCGGATACGACCTGCAAGCTCTCGATATCAGCACCCTGGGCCGCTCCCATCGCTCCAGCGTCGGCAAGACGGCGTTGCGCAAGGCATGCGAAGAAACGGCCCGGATTCTTGGTTTGCCGTCAGGATACCGTGTCGGAGTTGTGCCCGGGTCGGACACCGGCGCTTTCGAAATGGCGATGTGGTCGATGCTCGGTCAACGCGGTGTGGACGTCTTCTGCTGGGAATCATTCGGCCAGGGATGGCTGTCGGACATCGACAAACAGCTAAGGCTTGAGAACGTCAATCGCTACCAGGCGGATTACGGCGCGTTGCCGGATCTCGGCCAGGCAAACTGCGACCACGATATCGTGTTCACCTGGAACGGTACGACTTCCGGCGTGATGGTGCCCGACGGCGAGTGGATCCGGGACGACCGCACCGGACTGACCCTTTGTGACGCCACCTCTGCCGTGTTTGCAATGGATCTGCCCTGGGAAAAACTCGACGTCACCACCTTCAGCTGGCAGAAAGTGCTCGGCGGGGAGGGGGCACACGGCATGCTGGTGCTGAGCCCGCGCGCGGTCGAGCGGCTGGAGTCCTACACGCCACCGCGTCCGCTGCCGAAGGTATTCCGTCTGACCAAGGGCGGCAAACTGATCGACGGCGTGTTCGTCGGCGAAACCATCAACACACCGTCCATGCTGTGTGTCGCCGACTACCTCGACGCCCTGCAATGGGTGGACAGTGTCGGCGGTGTCGCCGGCTGCGTGGAACGGGCCCGTAACAACCTGGCGGTGCTGGAAGCCTTCGTGGCAGAGCATGACTGGATCGATTTTCTTGCGCCGGAAGCCGCGACACGCTCCTGCACCAGTGTCTGCCTGAGCGTGCACCTGGAGCCTGATCGCATCAAGCAAATGACCAAGCTGCTGGAAAGTGAAGGGGTCGCGTATGACATCGGTGCGTATCGCGACGCGCCGCCGGGGCTGCGCATCTGGTGTGGCAGCACCGTGGAGCGCAGCGACCTGGAGTCGCTGATGCCTTGGTTGGAATGGGCCTACCGGGAAGTCGCCTGATCGCGCGGGAGCAGACCATGTACAAGATCAGAACCTACAACCAGATAGCCGTAAAAGGCCTGGACCGCTTTCCGCGTGACCGCTACGAGATCGCCAGCGAAATCAGCCATCCGGACGCCTTCGTGGTGCGCAGTCAGAAACTGCACGATGAAGACTTTCCCGGCACGCTCAAGGCCATCGCCCGCGCCGGAGCTGGCGTCAACAACGTCCCGGTGGAGCGTTGCACGGAGCAGGGTATCGTCGTCTTCAACACACCGGGCGCCAACGCGAATGCGGTCAAGGAACTGGTGCTGACCGGTCTGCTGTTGAGCTCACGCGGGATCACCTCCGGCATCAACTTTGTGCAGACGCTGGGCGAGATGAAAGATAACGCCGAACTGGCCAAATTTCTGGAGAAGGAAAAGAAACGCTTCAAGGGTTCGGAGATCGCCGGCAAGACGCTGGGCGTGGTCGGGCTCGGCGCAATCGGCTCAATGGTTGCCAACATGGGCCTGTCGCTGGGCATGGACGTGGCCGGTTACGACC
>JBFKXW010000435.1:0-2168 GCA_041637915.1 Pseudomonadales bacterium
GGTTGCAGTGGTTGTTCAATCATCCGTTTGTACAGCCAGCCGGCAGAGAGCGCGCCCATACCCAGCAGGAGCAGCGCAACCAGCATCCACAGGCGGAGCCGCTTCATGGTGCCCCCGGCTCCAGCATCTGTTGCGCCAAACACTGTGCCAACCGGGTGCCCGGGCCCACATCGAGCGAACGCCCGTCCAGCCAGCGAACCGGCCAGACGCCGGAGACACTGTTGCACAGAAACATCTCCTGTACACCGGCCAGCGCGCTTTGCGGGATGACGGCCACCGCGACGTCCTCACCGGCCGCAGCCAGCCCCGGCAGCAAGGCATCCCGCAGCGTGCCCTGCACGCCACAGGCGGAGAGGTCCGGGGTATGCCAACCCGCGGCATCCCGCAGAAATACGTTCGTGCGGGTGCCTTCAATGACGTTCCCGGCGAGATCGAGCATGAGACCCTCCTGTGCGTCGACATCCGCCAACTCGCGGGTAGCAAGAATCTGTTCGATACGATTGAGGTGTTTGATACCCGCCAGCCCAGCCGGCCCGGCGAGCCTTTGCTGGCAGACCGTGACCGCAACGCCCTGCTCGTACCAGGTCGCGGGCACCTCCGGCGCCTTGCGCGTTTGCAGGCTGATCAGCAGCCTCACCGGATCCCGCCGGCGGTAACCACCTTCTTCTGCCTCGGCTGTCACCACGATGCGCAAAATGCCGTCTGCCCTTGATTCGGCAACCGATTCGGCGTGCGCACGCAGTTGTTCGGAAAAGTCCAGTCCGGGGTTCAGTAAAAGCCGCTGAAGCCCGTTGAGCAGCCGCTTCAGGTGAGCTGCCCACAGCATCAGTTGGCCGTTGTGGATGCGAATGGTTTCAAAGACACCATCGCCAGCACCCGGCCCGGGGCGCAAGCCAGCGGCCGCGTCGGTACCACCCGCGGCCTGCGCCGCGAGAAAAACAAGCTCAGTCAATGCGGCTGAACAACAGGCTGCCGTTGGTTCCGCCAAACCCGAAACTGTTCGAAAGTGCGTGATCAATCTTCATCGCACGCGATGCCCCCGGCACAAAGTCCAGGTCACAGCCTTCATCCGGCTGGTTCAGGTTGATGGTCGGCGGCGCAATCTGATCCCGAATCGCCAGCACGCTGACGATCGCTTCGACCGCACCGGCCGCGCCCAGCAAGTGACCCACCCTCGACTTGGTGGAACTGATGGCCACTGTGTCTGCATGGCTGCCGAACACGCTGCGCACCGCCTGCACTTCCGCAGGGTCGCCGGCAGGCGTGGAGGTACCATGGGCGTTGATGTAGGACACCGCCTCGGCCGCAATCCCGGCGTCCTGCAGGGCCTTCCGCATGGCATGGGCTGCGCCCCGGCCATCTTCCAGTGGCGCAGTGATGTGATGGGCGTCGCCGCTCATACCAAAGCCGGTCAGCTCCGCGAGAATTTCAGCCCCGCGCGCGCGCGCATGCTCGTATTCCTCGAGTACCAGCGCGCCGGCACCGTCTCCCAGCACAAAGCCGTCGCGGTCGCGATCCCAGGGCCGACTGGCAGCTTCCGGTTCGTCATTGCGCGTAGACAGTGCACGGGCGGCTGCAAAGCCCGCGACGCCGGTCGGGCAACTGGCCATTTCCGAACCACCGGCGACCATGACATCTGCATCCCCGTGTCGAATCATGCGCGCAGCCAGGCCGATGTTATGTGCGCCGGTTGTGCAGGCTGTAACCACGGCAATGTTCGGACCCTGAAAGTTGTAGCGAATCGAGAGATGCCCCGCGATCAGGTTAATGATTGAGCCGGGCACAAAAAATGGAGAGACGCGCCGGGGCCCACCCTTCTGCAGGGCTTCATGATTCTTTTCAATCCAGGGCAACCCACCGATGCCGGAGCCAAACGCCAGCCCGATACGACCGGGGTCTGTCGAGAGTTCCTGCAGCCCGGCCGCTTCGACGGCCTGCACGCCGGATGCGATGCCGTACTGCATGAAGAGATCCATCTTGCGGGCATCCTTGGGGGACACATACCGCGCAGCGTCGAAATCCTTGACCGCCGCACAGATCCGCACCGGAAACTCGCCCGCGTCGAAATGGGAGATTGTCGCAACGCCACTCTGACCGGCACACAGTGCCGCCCAGGCCGTGGAAACCGTATTGCCCACCGGGGTGATCAACCCCAACCCGGTGACTAC
>JBFKXW010000436.1:0-2148 GCA_041637915.1 Pseudomonadales bacterium
GGCGAATATGCGCTGCATGAAACGGCTCGGCCGGGCCAGGGCCAGGTTGGCCACGAAGGGAGCTTTCGCCCACTTTCCAAGCCCCGCCAGTTTCACCAGCAGACCTTCCGCGCCACCCCATCTGCCACTGTGGAACCCCGCCACGCTGACGATGCCCACCACGTTGGGTGCCCTGTGAATCGCAAGATTGAGCGCGGAGAAGCCGCCCGTGGAATGTCCGACGACAATCGCCTTGCGATCACCCAGGATTTCCTTCAGTGCGCCGTTCATCACGCTGAAGAACCAGTCCGCATTCACCTGCTCCGGCGCGAAGTCCGGCGGCACGGTGGACGGGTGGTGTGCGGGCAGGCTCAATGAATACCAGGGGCGATCGTCAAAGCTCGCCGGGACGCAGTCACGCCAGAAGTTGATCGAGGCCAGCACGCCGTGAATGAACACGACGACGGGCTGGTCATCCTGCCCGAGCAGGTGCTCATTGACCGCAAGATATCCCAGGCGATGCCCGTGTGATTCCACGGAACCTTCTCTCACGTTCATTTTCACTGTCGCCTCCCCGAAAAGTTCAGTGTTCTGCCTGTCGCTTCTGCGACCACGGAATCATTCTATGGATTGCCTGGCGCGACGAATCGCCAGGGTGAGACAGGTTTCTTAACAATTCGGGACAGGGTGATCAGGCAAAAACTGCCCGGTGAAAAACAGGCGTGCAGGCAGGTGCGCTGCAAAAGGAAAACGGATTCAACCAGGCAAACTGCGCCGGAATTCAGCCGGCGTCGTACCGGTCCAGCGCCTGAATGCCCGGGTGAAAGCCGAGTGCTCGGTGTAACCCAGCAATCCACTGATGTCCGTGATGCTCAACTGTGGGTCGGTGAGGTAGTTCCTGGCGAGTTCGAGACGACATTCATCGAGGACCTGCTGAAAAGACCTCCCGTACTTCCGGAGTCGTCGATTCAGGGTGCGCCTCGAACAGTTCAGGCGTGCTGCAACAGCGTCTGCGCCCGGTGATCCGGCGTTGATGGCCTGCATGGTGGCCTGGTACAGGGGCTCGTCGATATCCTTCCTGGCGGACAGGACCTGCAGCAGCCTCCCGGCCTTCTGATCGAGTGCTTCAACCAGCATCGGGTCCGGGTCAACCAGCGGGGTGGAGATCATTTCCACACCGACCCGGACCGAAAAACGCGCACAGTCGAAATGAACGTCGCCTCCATAAAACGCTGTGTAGGGCGCAATGTCCGCTGGCGCTGGCAGCGCGTATTCCGTGAGCGTGACCGGGTAGTCCGTCAGCCCCGTCATGTTCCGGCAGAAGGTCACGATCGCACTGAGGCGCAGGTCTGCCCAGATCGGGGTCAGTGGTACAGACCCTGCCGGCCATCCCAGCACGCAGTTTTCACCTTCGATCAGGAGTTCACTTTTTGTGTCGCTCAGGAAGAGCTGGCTGAAGTGAAGCATGCGAACAAGCATCTCGCCGACGTTGGCGCAGTGCGCCAGGAGATAGCCGGCCACGCCCAGGTGTCGCGGCCGTATCAGCGCACCGATCTCGAGACCGACCGACGGGGTGCCGGTCGCTTCGGCAATATTGTTCAACGCCTGCACCCAGCCCGCCAGGGAAACGGGTTCCTCCCCCTGCGGCCGATTGTCAACGGACATGGGGGCGAGCAAATCCGGCGACAGGCCACGGGCGCGCACGAAATCGTTGAGAAGATCGGCGAAGCGGGCGGGCATGGTTGGGGGCGTGCTCAAGGCGGTGTCAGCCCGGGTGTCCCAAATTGTTCAAATACTTGGCGCATCCTGACGATACGTCAAGGACGGGCGGCGTCAGAATATGCGCTGTGGCACAGTTTCAAAAAGGTTCGGAAATGAACACCGTCGAGATTGTCGACTCCATTCTGAGGCGGGTGGCGCGATACCACCATCATCGTATCGAGGGCCTGGAGCACATCCCCGCCAGTGGCCCCGCATTGATCGTGGTCAATCATTCGCTCGCCACCTATGACAGCGGCCTGCTGGCCGCTGCTGTAAGAGCCGAACTGGGGCGGAATATACGGTTGCTGGGTGACCGGTACATGTTCAGGATTCCGGTATTCCGTGACCTGGCGCAAGCCTATGGTTTCGTCGAAGGCTCCCAGCAGAATGCAGAGAAGCTCCTCAACA
>JBFKXW010000437.1:0-2141 GCA_041637915.1 Pseudomonadales bacterium
AAAAGGACGCAAAACGCCCTATCCGTAGAAGTGCCTAGCCTAACTTTCGCACTTCGGGGCATTTGTAGCGGGGAAGGCTTTTGTTTTCAGTAGGCCGATGGAAAAGGTCTGGCCTACAATCGCAGCATGCCGGCAGGGAAGATTTCGGGCTGGAGCTGGATTCTGGGAGGCGGCTGAGCGGGCAAGCTGAGTTGCAGTTGATGCAGGAGCAGCTTCTGGTCGGGGGTGGGCTGCGTGTAGCGCGGCATGACCAGCCGGCGGCCATCGGTGGTGGGAAAGGTGACGTCGATCATTTGCATCGGAGCGAGCGTCTCCAGCACGGCTCGGGGCGTCAGTCCTGGCGCCAGAGCGTGCAGCCGGTTTTTCAAAGTCACCAGCAGGCAGTAAGCCAGAAACGCCACCAGGATGTGCGCCTCCACGCGATGGCCGAGCTGATGATAAATCGGACGCAGGCCCAACTCGCTCTTCATCGTCTTGAAGGCGGCTTCGATTTGTGTGAGCTGGATGTAGCGCTCCCACAGCACGTCGGGATCTTCCCCGGTCAGATTCGAACGCAGCAGGTAATGGCCATCGCGCTGTTCTGCCTGGCGGAGCTTCTCTTTGTCGGTGGCGAAGGTGAACGTCTCACGGGTGACCTGTTCCCCCGCTTGCGGCACCCAGATCTTGACGAATCCAAAGGCGCGCCCGGCTTCCTTTTTCGCGGCGCCGATGCGCAATAGCAACTGGTCCCGTTGCGGCAGGCTGCGACGCATCGCGCGCAGTTTGCGCAGCAGCCGCGCCAAGCGCTTGCGCCGGATCGCATTCTCCTTGGCCCGCCG
This sequence comes from Pseudomonadales bacterium, assembly GCA_041637915.1. Taxonomy (GTDB): domain Bacteria; phylum Pseudomonadota; class Gammaproteobacteria; order Pseudomonadales; family JBFGWM01; genus JBFJWR01. The sequence goes on from JBFKXW010000437.1 coordinate 819, forward strand.
ACCTTCACTTTTGGCCAGCACGTAGAGTTCGCCTTCGTGCTCGTACAACTTCACCTGCACCGCTTCGCGGACTTGCCGCCAAGGCAGATCCAACCATTTCTTCTCATGCTGGTTCACCCGCCCTTTGGGCGTGCCGACGAGATAGAACATCTGCCGTGAGGGGTCGCGCATTTCCGCCAGCAGCGCTTCGGTCGGAATGCCGCGGTCCATCACCCACACCCGTCGCGCCCGGCCATAGCTGTTCTCAATACGCTCCAGAAAACCACGCAGCGTCGTCCGGTCACTGGTGTTGCCATCCAGGACTTCATAGGCCAGGGGAAAGCCTTCCGGCGTGATCACCAGCGCGATAATAACCTGCAAACAGTCGGGCCGGTGGTCGCGGCTGTAACCCCGTTTCGCCCGCGGAATCTGTTCCGCTTCGCCTTCGAAATAGGTGCTGGTCAGATCGTAAAACAGCACGTCGAACGGCGTCGCGAACAGATCCTGCCAGCGTTGCCGCAGGTGCTGGAACAACTCCTGCTTGTGCTCCAGCAGCCGGTCCAGGCAGCGATAGAGCCGATCTTTTTCTGCCACCGCGAAGTCGCTCCCCAGCAACTCTGCCATGGCCGTCTGATCGAACCATTGCCGGTGCACACGAAACTCGCTGCCCGGCTCCAGCAACCGATTCACGACCAGCAGTCGCAGCACCTTTTCCCACGGCACCGCTTCCCGGCCTGCGGGCAACTTGGATTGCCAAAAGTCATCCAACCGCAGTTGCCGCCACAGTTCACAACCCAGCCAGCAGCTCCCAAACGCCCGCGGCCGCTCCAGTTGCATCGCCCCCAGCTTGATTTGCAGGGCATCCACGTCCGGCGCAATTTCCCGGTCATCCGGAAACAGGTTGAGGGTTGCGAACTCCTGCTCCCGCTCATCGAAAACTTCCAAGGTCTTGCGCCAGGCCGCCTGCTGACTGTCGTTGATCTCGCCCAGGTACACCACCGTGCGATGCACCACCCGCTGACGCGCGACGCGACGGCTCTCCACGATACTGAAGTAGCGATGCTCCTTGCCGTCCTTGTGGCGGCGATGAACTTTCAAGTGCACGTCTGCTGGCAGAATGCCAGAATCTTCACCGCCTGGGAAGAGGGTAGGTCGGGCCTACCAACGCTAGGAGGTCCCGTGCTTCTGAAATGAAAAGGCTTGCACCTCTTCCATGCCCGCAAATCGCGCAACAGCGACTTGAAGTGCGAAAGTCAGGCTAGCGGTTCCCGACTTCCCGGCCGAGTTCTGGGCATTGCGGACCTGGCGGATGCAGTTAACCTTGGCCAAGGTGGGGCCGCGGTG
>JBFKXW010000438.1:0-2126 GCA_041637915.1 Pseudomonadales bacterium
TCGCACCCCGATGCCGGCAAAACCACCATGACCGAAAAGCTCCTGCTCTTCGGCAACGCGATCCAGTTGGCCGGCACGATCAAGGCAAAAAAGTCCGGGCGCCATGCGACCTCGGACTGGATGGCACTGGAACAGCAGCGTGGCATCTCGGTGACCACCTCGGTCATGCAGTTTCCCTACCGGGACCGGGTGGTGAACCTGCTCGACACGTCGGGTCACGAGGACTTCTCCGAGGACACCTATCGCACGCTGACCGCCGTGGATTCCGCCCTCATGGTGATCGACGGTGCACGTGGCGTGGAACCACGTACCATCAAGCTGATGGAGGTGTGTCGCATGCGCGATACGCCGATTCTCACCTTCATCAACAAGATGGACCGGGAATCGCGTGACCCGATCGAATTGCTCGACGAGATCGAGAATATTCTTTCCATCGAATGCGCGCCGATCACCTGGCCGATTGGCTCCGGCCGCAATTTCAAGGGCGTCTACCACTTTCTCACCGACACCATCCACCTGTACAAGCAGGGCCAGGGGGACCGGATTCCTGACGATCGGCGTATCACCGGGCTCGCCTCTGATGAGGCCACGGAAGTGTTGGGCGAATGGGCAGACGAGTTGCGCGACATGGTGGAACTGGTGCGGGGCGCGTCCCACGAGTTCGATCTGGAGGCGTACCGATCCGGCCGCCAGACACCGGTTTTCTTTGGCACCGCGCTGGGCAACTTCGGGGTCCGCGAGATGCTGGACGGCTTCGTGGAATGGGCGCCGCCCCCCCTGGCCCGCGAAACGGATGCGGGCGAAATCGCACCCACCGATGAAATATTCAGCGGGTTCGTTTTCAAGATTCAGGCAAACATGGATCCCAATCACCGGGACCGCATCGCCTTTCTGCGGGTCTGCTCGGGCAATTATCAGCGTGGCATGAAAATGCGGCATACCCGCATCGGCCGGGACGTGCGCATCGCCGATGCCGTCACCTTCCTCGCCGGCGAGCGCGATCACGTGGAGGAAGCCTGGCCGGGGGACATCATCGGCCTGCACAACCACGGCACCATTCAGATTGGTGACACCTTCACCGGCAGCGGGGATTTCAAGTACACCGGCATTCCCAACTTCGCGCCGGAGCTGTTCCGCCGGGTCCGATTGAAAGACCCGCTCAAAAGCAAACAGCTGCGCGCCGGCCTGACCCAGCTCTCGGAGGAGGGCGCCGTACAGGTTTTCATGCCACTGGCGAACAACGATCTGATCGTCGGTGCCGTCGGTGTGCTGCAGTACGATGTCGTTGCCTACCGGCTGAAGGATGAATACCGGGTCGAATGCGGGTACGAGAACATTACGGTCTACACGGCTCACTGGGTGACCTGCCCGGATGCGAAGATGCTGGAAGACTTCCGCAGCAAGAACCAGCAGCACCTGGCGCTGGATGGCGGCGGACACCTGGCGTACCTCGCACCCACCCGCGTCAACCTGCAACTGGCCCAGGAACGCTGGCCGGACGTCTCCTTCCACGCGACCCGAGAGCATTGACGGGTGGGGGTGACTGACGTGGGACGGGGCGCAGGCCGCGCTGGCAATCACTGCGTTACACTAGTGATCCTGAACCGTTCTGTCCCGGAGTTCCTGCGTGGCCATCCCGCAATCTGTCCGCTCACTGCTCGAGGCTGACCGGATCAGCTACCGGGAGCTGGACGAATCCCGCGAGCCCCGCTCCGCCGACTCAATCGCCAAGGTGCTGCTGCTGCATGCACGCGGTTATGAGGTGCAGGTGTTCATCGCGGCAGACTGCATGCTCGACCTGCTCGCACTGAACGAGACCCTCGCCAGCGACTGCAAGGCGTTTTCCAGTGAAAACCTGCGACAGATCTACGACCCGATGGGCCTGCAGACCATCCCTGCGATTCCCGCCCTCACCCATTTCCGGACACTGGTGGATGACGCCCTGCTGAACCTGCCAGTGGTGCATATCCAGTCCGGCAGGACCGGCAAACTCCTGCGGCTGGAAAAAACCGAGTTCGTGCGTCTGCTGGGCAACATTGAGCATGCCGTGGTCGCCGTCCCGGTCTCCCGCCTGGTCCGAACCGGTGGCAGTTACCGCGACGATATCGAGCAGATCAATGCGGCCA
>JBFKXW010000439.1:0-2124 GCA_041637915.1 Pseudomonadales bacterium
CCTGTCTCTCCGTCAGCAACGCGCGAATGGTCTCCAGGCGGAAATGCTGCGATCTCCCGGCGGCGCTGAACAGCAGCGCCAACCAGGACCGGTCCACGCCCCAGCCATCGCTGTAGGCCATGCGACCATCCACCCAACGGTTCAGTAGATCGGCAGCCTCCCGGACCGGCAGGCCATTCTCCAGCAACTTCTCACGGCTGATGTGGTGCATGCTCTCTGCCTGAAAATCCCAGTGTGTCCACTCAGGTTCAGGCCGCACCAGAAAACAGCGACCGGTGCCATCCGGCAGCGCCACACCCACCTCGATCGGGTAGCTTCCAGCACCGAAGCCGGACGCCTCCACGTCGATAATCAACGGCAGAGTTTCGGTCGTCCGACTCACGACGGGCGTCAGTTCAGCGCAGCGAGTGCAGCATCGAAGTCCGCATCTTCGGCCACCTCCGGCACCAGCTGGGCATGGACCACCGTACCGCTGCCATCCAGGACGACCACAGCGCGAGCCATCACGCCAGCCAACGGCCCCGTGGTGATGCGCACACCGTAATCCCGGGCGAACTGTGCCTCCCGGAAATCAGATCCCGACTCCACGTTCTCGATGCCCTCCGCACCACAGAAACGACCCTGCGCGAATGGGAGGTCCGCAGACACACAGACCACGACGGTATCCTCCAGGCTCGCAGCCGCCTCATTGAAACGCCGGACCGATGCTGCACAGACCGGCGTATCGACACTGGGAAAGATATTCAGCACCACTTTCTTTCCCGCCAGATCCGACAGGGCAATCTCCGAAAGATCCGGCTTCACCAGCGTAAACGCCGGCGCCTTGCTGCCCACCGCTGGCAGCTCACCACTCGTTTCGCAGGCGTTTCCTTTCAGGGTGATGGTGGCCATGAACTCTCCTTCGGCGCATTGAATGAAATGAACAGCGATAATGGACCAAAACGGGGCCGGATCACAAATGAGCGGCGGCGCGAATGGCGCGGACCGATCGGACAGGGCGACCTACGCACATGATGGAATTCCTTCTGCTGTTTGCAGCGACGCTGCTGGTGATGGTCGGCTTCGTGCTGTTGCAGGCACGACTGCGGATCCCCCGCTACCGGACCGAGCGGGCCGACTTGCGCGACCTGCTGCAGGATGCGCTGGCAGGACGCGCGCGCACAGAGCGCTGGGACCTGATTATCGGCATACCGGTACGGCACGATGAGCAACTCGAGGCCTGGCGCCTGCGTCTCGTCACCCTGGCAGACCAGGGGCGCCCGGGCGCCCGCAAGAACAACGGCATTTCCTACTGCCACTTTCACCCCGGGGAGCGTGAACTGTTGCAGCGCATCCTGCAGGAAATGACCTACGCGGAACGTGGCCTGACCCGCCGCTCTTTCTGAGCGCCGGATCAGTCAGCTGTTTTTCTTCTCAGCCGGCTTGGCATCCTGCTTGCTGTCCGGCTTGTAGTCACCGATGACACCCTTGGCAGGGCAGACCTTGAAGATGGGACATTTCTGGCAGCTAACGGCCAGCGCGATCGGGCACAACGTTGCCATGGACAGACTCCTGTTCGGGTTCAGCTTCCAAGCATAGCGCACGGATGCCTCAGGCGTTCACATCCACAACCACCCGGCCCCGCACCTTCCCGGACAGGATCTCGGCGCCCAGTGCCGGCAGATCGGCCAGACCGGCCTCGACGACCATGGAATCCAGCTTCTCCAGCGGCAGATCGGAAACAATCCGCTGCCAGGCCTGCTGGCGGTTTCCGAACGGCTGCATGACCGAATCGATGCCCAACAGGTTGACCCCGCGGAGCAGGAAGGGGATGACCGTCGTTTCCAGCTTGTTGCCCGCCGCCAGACCGACCGCAGCCACGGAGCCGCCATAAGCGATCTGGGACAGCACGCGGGCCAGAATCGCGCCACCGACGGCGTCCACACAGCCAGCCCAACGCTCCTTGTCGAGTGGTTTGCCGCGCTCGGTGAATTCTTCCCGCGCCACGATGGAGGCCGCACCCAGCGCGCGCAGGTAGTCTGCCGTTTCCGGGCGGCCGGTCACTGCCGCGACGGAATAGCCGCGCTGCGCCAGAATGGCCGTCGCCACCGAACCCACCCCCCCGGCGGCGCCGGTAACCAGCAC
>JBFKXW010000440.1:0-2102 GCA_041637915.1 Pseudomonadales bacterium
CCGGAACCGCCTTTTGGGTTGGCAACGATCACTGTCTTCATGCCGGAACCTGCACTCCCGCGAAGTTCTCCCACTCAGCATAAACACTTATCCGCGAATTGAAAGGATATCGGTCAGGCAAAAGAAAAGCGGCCCGCAGGCCGCTTTTCCGGTGCAGACTGGCGAGCCTCAGAACTGTTCTTCCTCGGTGGAGCCGGTCAGTGCCGTGACAGAGGACTGGCCGCCCTGGATCACGGTGGTGACATCGTCGAAGTATCCGGCACCCACTTCCTGCTGGTGTGCCACGAAGGTGTAGCCACGCTCCGCTGCCGCGAATTCCGGCTCCTGTACCATTTCGGTGTAGTGCTTCATGCCTTCGCCGCGCGCATAGTTGTAGGCGAAGTCGAAGGTGCGGTACCAGTTGACGTGGATGCCGGCCAGCGTGATGAACTGGAACTTGTAGCCCAGCGCGGACAATTCGTCCTGGAAACTGGCGATCTGGCTGTCGTTCAGGTTTTTCTTCCAGTTGAAAGTCGGCGAGCAGTTGTAAGAGAGCAACTGTCCGGGACACTCGGCGTGTACTGCCTGTGCGAACTCACGGGCAAAGCCGATGTCCGGGGTGCCGGTTTCACACCAGACCAGGTCTGCGTACGGTGCGTAGGCAACCCCGCGGCTGATGGCCTGCTCGAGACCGTTCTTGACCCGGTAGAAGCCTTCAGAAGTGCGCTCGCCGGTGACGAACGGCTTGTCGTTCTCGTCGAAGTCGGAGGTCAGCAGGTTGGCTGCTTCGGCGTCCGTGCGTGCCAGTACGATGGTCGGTACGCCCATGACGTCGGCTGCCAGACGGGCTGCAACCAGCTTCTGGCAGGCTTCCTGCGTCGGTACCAGTACCTTGCCGCCCATGTGGCCACACTTCTTCACTGCGGCCAGCTGGTCTTCAAAGTGCGCCGCTGCGGCACCATTGGCGATCATGTTCTTCATCAGCTCGTGAGCGTTCAGGACGCCGCCAAAGCCGGCTTCAGCATCCGCGACAATCGGCAGGAAGAAATCGATGGCATCTTCTTCCTTCATCTTGCCGTCGCAAATTGCCTTCCACTGGATTTCGTCCGCACGTTTGAAGGTGTTGTTGATACGACGAACCATGGTCGGAACGGAGTCATACGCGTACAGTGACTGGTCCGGGTACATGGTTTCGGAGGTGTTCCCATCAGCCGCGACCTGCCAGCCGGACAGGTAGACTGCTTCCAGACCCGCCTTGGCCTGCTGCATGGCCTGACCGGCCGTGATGGCGCCAAACGCGTTCACGTAACCTTTTTTGGCAGTCCCGTTGATCTTTTCCCAGAGCTTTTCAGCGCCGCGTCGGGCGACCGTGTACTCCGGTTGCACGCTGCCACGCAGACGCACAACGTCCGCTGCGGAGTAGGTGCGCTTTACGCCTTTCCAGCGCGGATTTTCCGCCCAATCCTTTTCTAAAGCCGCAATCTGCTCTTCGCGCGTCTGGGTCATGTTATTCCCTCTGTCAGTGATGGGTATGTGAAGACGGGTATCGTTTGCTGCCGCCATCCACGGTGGGTGCCGAAATTCTAGCAGTTCATCGGCAGAAACGGTTTTTTTTACGCGCGGTGCGCCGGTCCGGGAGTGCCCGGAATCCGCCACGTGGGGGCCCGCAACGGGGCAGGAATTTTGCTGATTCGGACCGGAACTGTCAAATGGGCCGCTTTACGGGGCTCCAAATCAGTCCACCAGTTCGACCTTCACCCGCAGGTTGAAATCACGGTGGGTGCTGGTGCTGCGCGCGCCCGAAAGCGCCAGGTCGTCGCGGGAGGTTTCATTGCCGACCCCGCCGAGATCGATCCATTCGCCCAGCCGGCCCCGGACGGTCGCTTCCGAGCGCCGGGTCTGCAAACGGCCGGCCTGGCGCTCCTCGTCGTCGTGGCGGGTGGAAATCTCCAGCTCGACCTCCTGCTCACCCACCAGCCGCGGGGTGACCCAGACTCCATGGTCGGCGCTCTGGTGCTCGATCTGGGTGACCGGGTAGCCGTAGCCATCCAGCGTCGTGTTGACGATCGGAATCAGTTTGCCGGTGCGGATGTGGGCAGCCCGCCCGTCCAGGGTCTGGATGC
>JBFKXW010000441.1:0-2099 GCA_041637915.1 Pseudomonadales bacterium
AGAACCAGCCGGCCCGGCAGCCATCGACGCTCAGGCCAATCGTCCCGTGCTGGCCGGCACGCACGTTCAGGCGGAAGGAAATCCCTGGCAGAGCCGCTGCCCCCGGACTCTGCCGGCAGCGATTCGCCACGGTTCAGGAAAGATCAAGTGATCAGCACCTGCCCGGCGTTGCCGCAACGCATTCCCGGGGAACCGCGCAAACGGGCCGCCTAGCGGATGCCGGAACACATTTCCATCTCGTGGAGGCTGTATTCCATGTCGTCGATGATCCGCTGGATATGAGGCAGCGACTTGCGGCAGGCGGTGAACGAAAACTCGTAATTGTCCACGTAACTGAGCATGGTGATGTTCAGCGCGTTACCACCGAACAGCAACGAAAAAGGATAGGTCGCCTTCAACTCCCGCCCGTTCCAGTACAGCGGCTTGCGCGGCCCCGGTACATTCGAGATCACCAGGTTGTATATGGGAGGCAGGCGTCTGGCCGTCTTCAGAAACGGCTCCAGCAGCACCGGCCCGTTGGCAATGATCGTGTAGGCGAGAATCTGCTCGCGGGTGAGACGCTGCAGGGCGTGCTTGGCGGCATCGGTGCTGCGCTTGATCGCGTGGAAGCGTTCGGTGGGATCCTCGATATGCGTGGCGAGGGAGACGATGATGCTGGCCACCGCATTGCCCTCGGCACTGTCATCAGGGCGCACGGAAACCGGCACCATCGCGGTGAGCGGTTCCTTGGGCAGCTCGTTCAGATTGAGCAGGTATTGACGCAAAGCCCCCGCGCACATCGCCAGCACGGTATCGTTGAGCGTCCCTCCCATCGCCTTGCCGGCTTGCTTGATCCGTTGCAGGGACCAGGTCTGCGAGACCAGGCGGCGGAAACCGGAGATTTCCTGATTCAGGATGCAGCGTGGCGTGCGGTACGGCATGGCCAGCGGGGAATCCCCGGACCGGAACAGCGCCTGGGCAACGTCTTTGGCACTCTGGGAAACGCCCGGGATGGAATTCCATTGCCGGCGCAGCAGGTCCAGAGGCGTGCCGCTTTCCTCTCCCGGTTTGCTCCGCCGCCGGCTCTTCTCATGCCTGGCGGACCAGAGCGGGGGGACGTCGCGCGCAGCGGCATCCTCGCGCAGTGAATCCTGCATCAGGCGGGCACCGGCGATGCCGTCGATCAGGCTGTGGTGCAGTTTCGAGTACACAGCCAGCTCACCGGTCTTCAGCCCTTCGATCAGGTGTACCTCCCAAAGCGGTCGATCGCGGTCCATGGGGATACTGTGCAGACGCGACAATACCTCGAACAGTTCCCGGTAGCGGCCCGGCTTGGGGAGCGCGGACATGCGGACGTGGTACTCCAGGTCGAAGTCCTTGTCCTCCACCCACATCGGATTGACCGCAGGCCCGAACGGCGCGTGCAGCTTCTTCCGCAGAAGTTCGCGCACCTGGTCGGTTCCGCGCATTTCCTCGTAAACGCGCTGGAACGAGTTGCCATCCTCCGGTAGCGGACGAAACAGCTGCAATCCCCCCACGTGCATCGGGGTGGCGCGGGTTTCCATCAGGAAGAAACCGGAGTCAGTGATCGGAAGTTTCTGTTTACGCATCGCGGTTGACCGTCCAGGCAGGGCGCCAAAGACCAATAGTAGTCAATCGGAGGGAGATCACCGCTTCTTACTGCCGGGCGGCAGGCGCCCCCGGTCCACCACTACCTCTGGCAGGAGCGGCGCCTCACGCCAGGCAGTCTTCCAGCTTCTGCAGCAGCTCGTCGATATCGATCGGCTTGGATACGTATTCGTCGGCTCCGGCAGCCAGGCAGGTCTCCCGGTCGCCCTTCATGGCTCTCGCGGCCGGTGCCAGGATGGGCAGTGTGGCACCTGGGAGTGCCGGGTGCTGGACGGTGAGGTGGAACACCGCGACCAGTTTTTCTCCGCGCAGAAGCACGCCGATGGCATGATAACCGCCCGCGTCTCCAGGGCGAAGAACGGCGGGCGACTGCTCATCGATCTCTGATCAACCGGGGCCGGCGCGAAAGGGCGCCGATCAGCGCCGTCGGCACGCTGCAGTGATGTCGGCTCGTGGCCGGAAATAAGCCGCTGGGGGGGGGGGGGGGGGGG
>JBFKXW010000442.1:0-2093 GCA_041637915.1 Pseudomonadales bacterium
GGGCGTGCGAATCTACTATCAGGGCGAACCTTTCCCGCATACCAAGCTGTTTCTGGTGGACAGCCACTACGCGCATATCGGCTCCGCAAATATCGATCCTCGCAGCCTGCGCCTGAACTTTGAACTCGCGGTGGAGCTCTACGACCAGGAATTCGTTTCGGAGCTGGAGGCGTATGTGGACAGCGAAATCGCCAAATCCACAGAGGTGGTGCTGGATGATGTAGATGGACGGTCGTTGCCAGCCAGGGTCAGGGATGCGGTGTTCTGGTTGTTTTCGCCTTACCTTTGAGATCAGGCAAGAGGGGGCTGCGCATTGGCAATAATCGGATGCCCGCACTGCGGCAAACCCACTTCCAGCAAGGCGAAGGCGTGCCAGTCGTGCGGGGAGCTGCTCGGCGCCGAAAATGGTGCAAACACAGCGCGAAATGCCGCCCGCGCGCGACGCGAACGGCTGCGGCGGGCAACGTCTCAGGCAGTACTTGCCACGTTGCTCGGAGTGAGCGGTGGCCTGTGGCTGTTGCTGGGAGACGCCCCGCGGCACAGTGACACCGCGCGGATAATCGCACTTGTGATGCTGCTGGGCGGGCTTGCCTGGTATCTGTACTTGCGCATCCGGCTGTGGTTCTACAGGCATCGGTGATCTCGCAATGTTCATCACCAGCGCATGCTGAGAAGGGCAACAACAGGGGGCGTGGCGGTGGCTGTTCTTATCTATGCGGCCATCGTTCTTACGCGGCCGCTGAATACGCTGAGCGCGCTTGATCTGACCACGGTAAATCCGCCCGGTGCCGGGGGCCGGATCGTTGCCGCAGTCCGCTTCATCTACTTCCTGCTGGTGCCCGCATTGTATGCAATGAACGGTATCCTGCTGCTCGCAGGCTGGCGCAAGCTGCGTGTCCTGTTCGCTGTGGCTGTGGCATTGGAGTTGATCGTCTGTGGCGCTTACCTGTACATCGCGTCTGAAATCGATATGCTGGCGCTTGAACCGGTGTCGCAATGGTGGCGATTGGGCGCGTACTTTCTGCTGCCGTTGGCTTTACTGGCGGCCGTCATGGTGGTGACGCGCGACAGGTAAGATAGGGCAGGGCCTTGCTGCAGTACGTCGCCAGTCCTGGCTGTCTGCAAGGGAGTTGAGCGTGCAGGAAATCCTGGTCGAACATGTTATGAGCAGGGACGTGCCGGTCGTTCCGGCGTCGGGCACGCTGGAGATGGCCGTTCGAAAAATGGCGGCGGATTCGCTGTCCTGCGTCGTGGCGGTGAATGACGCTGGCCGGCCGGTGGGGATCGTGACCGAGCGTGACATGCTCTCCTATGCCGCTCGCATTCTTGACGGAGGGCGAGGCTGGCAGGAGCGGGTGCGCGACCATATGAGCACCAATCTCGTGTACCTGCACCCGGAGCAATCCTTGTTCGAGGCTCTGGTCGTGGCAAGGGCCAGGGAAGTACGACATCTGCCGGTGCTGGACCACGATGAAGTACTGGTAGGGCTGGTCACCGCGACGGAACTGGTACGTGCACACTTTGACGTTTTTGAGTCGCAGCGCATGGCAGCGGACACCGTCGCCGTGCGCGAAGAAGACTTTGCTTCGGTCACATCGCGTTTGCGCCTGCTCTCCCTGGAAGATCCACTGCTGCGTATCGGCAACCGGCGCGCGCTGGAGGTTGACCTGCAGCATACGGAGCAGGCGGCACGGCGCTATCAGCACGTCTACTCGCTGGCGATGTTCGATGTTGATCGATTCAAAGCCTACAACGACAACTACGGTCATCCAGCGGGAGATCGCGTGCTGGCGCAGATAGCGCGCGTATTCACGCAATCGCTGCGCGGTGCCGATCGGCTGTACCGCTACGGTGGTGAGGAGATCCTGCTGCTCATGACGGAAACTGATCTGGCGGGGGCGGTCCTCGTAGCCGACAGGTTAAGGGCCAGCCTCGAAGCCGCCGCCATCCCGCATGCGCACACGGAGCGTGGCGTGGTTACCGTCAGCGGAGGCGTCGCCGAGGGCGGATTCAGGCACGCCACGGAGGGTTGGGAAGCGGTGATCGAGCTGGCGGATCGCGCCTTGTACCGGGCCAAGAATGCCGGCCGCAAC
>JBFKXW010000443.1:0-2078 GCA_041637915.1 Pseudomonadales bacterium
GCTCTCCCACATCTTCATGTTGGCCAGCACCTGCGCCGCGAAGGCCTCGTGCACTTCCACCAAGTCGATGTCGGAGAGTTCCATGCCGGCCCGATCCAGCGCGATCGGTGTGGCATAGGAAGGCCCGGCGAGCATGTCCCAGTCCGCTTCCAGTGCGGCAAAGGCATAACTCTTGATGTAACCAATCGGTTCCAGCCCCATGGCCTTGGCTTTGTCCTCGCGCATCAGCAGCACAGCCGAGGCGCCGTCGGTCAGCGGCGAACTGGTGCCGGCCGTGACGGTGCCGTGTTTCTTGTCGAAGGCCGGCTTCAGTTTCTGGAAGTTCTCGATCTTGGCATCGAAACGGACGTTGTTGTCGCGCGTCAGGGTGTCGCGGAACGGCGGGATGTTCACGTGCATCACTTCATCGTCGAGCTTGCCGGATTCCCATGCCTTCTGGGCGTTGTTGTGCGAGCGCAGGCCCATCTTGTCCTGCTCCTCGCGCGAGATGCCCCAGGTCTTGGCCATCTGCTCGGCAGTGTCGCCCATGGTCAGGCCGGTGGAAAACTCCTTCGGCGAGGGCGGGGCCGGTGCCAGGTCAGCCGCCTTCAGGGACTGCAGCAGGTCCAGCCGCTGCTTGAAGTTCTTGGCTTTCTGCAGTTTCACCAGCGTATTGGCGAGGTTGCGGGACAGCTGGATGGGCACCACGGTGGTGGTGTCCACGCCGCCGGAGATGCCGATCTCGATCTCGCCGCACTGAATCGCCTGGGCGATGGAGACGGTGGACTGGAAGCCGGTCGCGCAGGCGCGGGTGACGGTGTAGCCGTCCGTGTGCACGTCCATGCCGGTGGCGAGAACGATCTCGCGGGCGATGTTGCCCATCTCCGGCAGAATGCTGACCATCCCGTACACCACCCGGTCCACCTGCTTTGGGTCCAGCCCCGAGCGCGCCAGCAGTTCCGAGACCACAATGCGCCCCAGGTCAACCGGGGTCTGTTCGAAATAGAAAGAGGACTGACGCGCGAAGGGGGTGCGCAGCCCAGAGACAATGGCGATACGGTCAGCTGCCATGGGGATCTCCAGCGGATGGGACAAATGTAGAGACAGAAGGATAGCCGATTCCGGTTTACACGGCAGGCACCCCAACGCAAAACTCGTGGGAGCGGCACCCGCCGCGGTTACCCCCTCGATGTGCGCTGATCGCGATACCCGTCTGCACTGATCGCGGCGGGTGCCGCTCCTGCGGTAGAATGCTGCCCTCCCCAGAAATACGGAAACCTGTATGTCCGGCTGGATCGGCGTCGACCTCGACGGCACGCTTGCCACCTATGAGGGCTGGAAGGGCCCGGAACACATCGGCGAACCGATTGAGCCGATGCTGGAGCGTGTGCGCTACTGGCTGAAGGCCGACATCGAGGTGCGCATCTTCACCGCGCGTGCATCCATTCCCGAATACATCCCACCGGTGCAGGCCTGGCTGGTTGCACAGGGCTTGCCCGCGCTCAAGGTCACCAACCAGAAAGACTTTGACATGCTGCAGCTGTGGGACGACCGCGCCGTGCGCGTGGAGCACAACACCGGCGAAGTCGCGGACCAGCTAAAACGAAAACTCTAAACGACAACTGCAAACAAAATCTGAAAAAAGCTGTAGGAGCGGCACCAGCCGCGAAATGACTAGCCCTCAGGCAGCAACCTGTTCAAACAATCCCCGGCTCCGGCCGGTCCACAGGCGCGGGCGCACTGGGGGGCTCCTCCGCCGACTCCTTCCTTGATCTTCGCTTCCTCCTGCCGCCCGCCGAAGGCAGGTGATTCGCCAGACAGCCCAGGGCGAGAACCAGCAGTATCAGCAACGAATTCGCCGGCATCTGCAGGCTGAAATCAACGGTGGAGTGCATGGCGAGGGCAATCACCGCCATGGTGCAGGCAAAGCCCATGCCGCGCATCATCGCATTGCGCCGCAGTGCCTGGGCACGCAGCGCTTTCCACAGGCAGGAGAGCACCAGCACAGCAAACAGAAGCAGCCCCACGATGCCGGTTTCCGACCAGATCTGCAGGTAGTCGTTGTGCGCATCCCGCTCGTAGCCGGGAATATCCAGCCC
>JBFKXW010000444.1:0-2077 GCA_041637915.1 Pseudomonadales bacterium
CCGCCCTCGCGTTTATTCTGTTCACCCGTGACCGGGTGCCTCTGGAAACCTCGAGCCTGCTGGTACTGATCGCGCTGGTACTGGGCTTCCAACTGTTTCCCTACACCCATAACGCAGAAACCCTGTCCCCCGCCACCTTTTTCCTGGGCTTCGGGCACGAAGCGCTCATCGCCATCTCAGCACTGATGGTTATCGGCAAAGGGATAGAAACCACCGGCGCGCTGCGCCCCATGGCCCTGCTGATGGCCCGGCGCTGGTCGAAAATGCCACAACTTTCCTTGCTCATCGTGCTGGTGGGCACGGCTTTCCTGAGCGCGTTCCTGAACAACACGCCCATTGTGGTGATCCTGCTGCCGGTTCTGATCAGCGTGGCCATCCGCAACAACTTCTCGGCCTCGCGCATACTCATGCCCATGGGCTTCGCCACGCTGCTGGGCGGCATGGCCACCACCATTGGCACCTCAACCAACCTGCTGGTGGTGGCCATTGCGGCGGATCTCGGGATGCGGCGCCTGGAAATGTTCGACTTTGCAGTGCCCGTGCTGCTTGCCGGTAGTGCGGGCATCGCCTACCTGTGGCTCATCGCACCCCGCATGCTGCCGCCCCGGGATGCCCTGCTTTCAAAGACCTCGCTCAGAATCTTCGACGCGGTGCTGCATATCAAAGAGGGCGGCTATGCCGATGGCAAGACCTTCAGCGAGGTCCTCGCCCACACCCATGACAAGATGACGGTCAAGCGCATCGGACGCGGTGAAAACCTGTCGGTCACCCGCCTGCCGTCGGTGACCCTGCGGGCGGGCGACCGGCTGTATGTCAGTGACACCAGCGAGAACCTGACAGAATACGAACACCTGCTCGGCGCCAGCCTGCACAATGTACTGGACGAAGATAATCCGGTGTCGGAGGATCGCCCGCTGCAGCCGGGCCAGCAGCAGCTGGCGGAAGTGGTGGTCACCGGTGGTTCCATACTCGAGAACTGGACCTTGAAAAAAGCCCGTTTCGCCGAGCGCTATCAGGCGCTGATCCTGGCGATTCACAGGGCCAAGAAGCCGATCATCGATAGTGCGGGGAGCGCTGTCGGAGACATCACGCTGCAGGCCGGCGACGTGCTGCTCATGCAGGCCAGCAAGGATCGCATCGAAGATATGAAGCGCAGCGGACGCATGCTGGTGCTTGATGGGACGGTCAGGCTACCACACACCAGCAAGGCCCCGGCTGCACTCGGCATTATGTTTGCGGTGGTCTTCTTTGCCGCAACGGGCATTCTGCCGATTTCTGTCAGCGCGCTGATGGGCGTTGGCCTGATGTTAGTGTCGCGTTGCCTCAGCTGGACAGATGCGGCCAGCGCACTCAGCATCCCGATCGTGATGATCATCGTGGTCAGCCTGGCACTCGGCAACGCCCTGCTGATAACCGGCGGTATCGAATATGTCGCGCAGCTGTTCGTGGCGGCGACCAGTGGTCTGCCGCCGCTGGTCATACTCAGTAGCCTGATCCTTCTGGCCTCGCTCATTACCAACGTGGTTTCGAATAACGCCGCGGCGGTCATCGACACCCCCATGGCATTCAGCGTCGCCAACCAGCTGGGCGTGCACCCGGAGCCTTTTGTGCTGGCGGTCCTGTTCGGGACCAATATGAGCTATGCAACCCCCATCGGCTACAAGACCAACCTGCTGATCTTTGGCGCCGGCGGCTACAAGTTCACCGATTTCATCAGGGTCGGTGTGCCGCTGACCCTGATCATGTGGATCGCGTTCACGATCGTTCTGCCCATCTATTATCCACTGTAAGGCAACATTGCCGATGGCCCGCTTAAGCTCGCGCGGCGGCAGGACTCGTGCGAACTACGGTCTTGATATACTAGCGGGCGTATATCACTCTTTATCAGGATTACGAGGACTCTATACATGAAGCCACGCATGATCCGGATTGCTCCGATACTGCTTCTGGCGATGTTGGCGATTGCTACCGCCAGCGCGGTAACACCGTTGTCTGGAAGTGAATTTCGCCGCATGTGCAGCAGCTTTGCGGAGCAGCCTTACGGCACGACGGGGGTTCCATGCAGTGCCTATATACA
>JBFKXW010000445.1:0-2061 GCA_041637915.1 Pseudomonadales bacterium
CTGCCTCATTGTGTGCTGCCAGGCGATTTTGGAATCAGGCCTTTCTCGCGCTTGCGGGGCAGCAGTTTCCTGATGAATTCGTCGCCGCCCACAAACTCATGGAATTCACTGCCGGGGAAACGCAGCGCCCAGCGGTACATGGTTTCCACCCGATTAGGATTGTGCTCCAGCAGCGGCGGTTCGTTGCGCACCGCATCCAGCGCATCCACCACCAGGGTCGCGACTTTGTTGTACATGGCCGCCAGTCCGTGTTCAACGCTGGGATGACCGGGCCGGGACTTCTGGTACCACTCCATGCCGTTGATGCGCACGATGCGGGTGCGCGGATAAAACGAGCACATCAGGTTCCAGTCATCGCCATCCGGGCACTGGTCTCCGCCGGTCCGGAAGTCGGTGCGCAGGATAACCGCAGGAATATCGAGAAACTTGGCGAGCATGAACTCCACCACGGTGCCTGAGTCGAGGTCCGCGCCGTCGAAGTTGAACAGGGCCATGTCACACTCCATCACCTGGCGCAGGTCCTGGTTGCGCACGTTCACTGCGCGTTCGTACGTCTGTTCGAGGTCCTGGGGCAGGATGCAGTGATAGCGGCACTCCGAAGTGCGCTCGATGTTGGAGGCCAGCAGGGCATTACCGGCCAGATGCTTGTGATCGAAAAGGTCGCCCGCAAAGTAAACCGTGAACCTGTCCTTGCTCATTGCCTGGTCGCCCCGTGCTTCTCAAAGCGTATTAAAGTACCGGTCGCCGTAATCACCCAGTCCCGGGACGATATACCAGTTGTCGTCCAGGTGATGGTCTACGGCCGCGGTGAAAATCCTGACATCCGGGTGTTCTTCGTTGATGCGGCGGATGCCCTCCGGGGCGGAGACGACGCAGATGGCGGTAATGTCAGTCGCGCCCAGCTTCCGGACCTGGTGCAGGGTGTCCGACATAGACCCGCCCGTCGCCAGCATCGGGTCGAGCACCAGCACCGGGGAGCTGGCCAGGTTCGCAGGGATCTTCTGGTAGTAGAGCCGGGCCTTGGCGGTCTCCTCGTCGCGTTCCATGCCGATAAAACCCACCACCGTGTCCGGCAGCATGCGCTGGATCGCGCCGACCAGCGCGATCCCGGAGCGCAATACGGGCACCGCGACGAGAGGGCGCGCCAGGCGATGGCCACGCGTTGCAGCAAGCGGGGTTTGCACCTCGAATTCCACCGTCGCGAGATCGCGGGTGGCCTCGGCAATCAACAGACCCGCGATCTGGTCCGAATGCCAGCGAAAAATACCGGTAGGTGTATCCGCCTTGCGCAGCACAGCCAGCGAATGCGCGGCCAGCGCATGTTGAATGACCGTCGTGTTTTGCAAAGGTGCAGCAGTATTCATGGCTTTTTCTGCCCGATATCTTCGTTCCAGAGCGCCGGGTGCTCACGGATGAAGCAGGCCAGCATGTTAGCGCATTCCTTATCAGCGAGATCATGGATCTTGACGCCCGCCTCCCTGAGCCAATCGATGCCGCCGCTGAAGTTTTCGGACTCACCGACGATGACGCAGGGGATGCCAAATTGCCGGACCAGTCCGCTGCAATACCAGCATGGCGCCAGGGTGGTGACCATAATGGTCCGACCGTAGTCCGCCTGCCTGCCCGCATCACGGAATGCCTCGGTTTCGGCATGCGCGGAGGGATCGTCGTTCTGGACCCGTCGATTGTGCCCGCGTCCCAGCAGCTTGCCCCGCTCGTCAAACAGCGCCGCGCCGATGGGAATGCCCCCTTCTGCAAGGCCCTTGCGGGCTTCTGTAACTGCGATTTTCAACAGTGCCGCATGGTCCGTCATTTTTTCTTTGTCCATCAGGGCCCGGCCAGACGCCAAATGATTGCAGAAGGTTAGCAGTGTCTACCTGTGGTTTCAGCCGAAAACGTGACGTCCGTGCTTCATGGTGCCGGTAAAATGCTGGTAGAGTCCGGTTTGCACGGCCTGGCGGTCCGTGCCCCGGAACAAAAAAACAAGAGGCCCGCTTCGGATTCCGCGGCAGCACGGAAATTCGGCAGGGATGTGCGAGATGGCAATACATTTGTCGTTCA
>JBFKXW010000446.1:0-2058 GCA_041637915.1 Pseudomonadales bacterium
CCCAGCTCGACCGTTTCCTGATGCGCATCCAGCTGGGTTATCCCGGCCCGGAAGCCGAGCGGGAGCTACTGCAGGGACGCGACCGGCGCGAATTGCTGCAGGAATTGCCGCAATGCATCGCACCGGATCGCCTGCCGGCACTGCGCGAGGCCGTGAATGGCGTGCTGGTTTCTGAAGCCCTGCTGGATTACCTGCAGCGCATCATCCAGTACACCCGGTCCGGGAAGGAATTTTCCTACGGTTTGTCTCCGCGTGGCGCGCAGGCCCTGCTGAATGCAGCGCGTGCGTGGGCCTACATCGATGGCCGGGATCATGTCGTGCCGGAGGACGTGCAGGCCGTGTTGCCCGCCGTTGTGGAGCACCGCCTGCGGGAGTCCGCCGATTTCACCGATCATGGTGGTGGTGCGCTGGCGCAACGATTACTGGCCACGGTGGACGTGGTCGGCTAGGGCCTGATGTCCCAGTTCGCGCAGGTCATGCTGCAGCCCTGGAGTGCGCTGCGCATGCGTATCCGCAAGAATTTCGATGCCTGGCTGGATCGGCGGCTGCAGCCCCGGGAACGGGTCACCCTGGACCAGCGGCGCGTATTCATTTTTCCGACCCGTTTCGGCGCCTGGCTCGGCGTGCTGCTGTTCTGTCTGCTGGTCGCCGCGATCAACTATGAGAACAGCCTCGTCTTCGCGCTCTGCTTTCTTCTCGGCAGCCAGTTCGTCGTGTCGATGTTGTACACGTTCAGAAACCTGTCCGGGCTGACCCTGAGTGCCGGGCGTTCCGAGTCGGTATTCGCCGGGGAGGATGCCCCCTTTGAAGTGGTGTTTTCCCGCGAGGGGCCTCGCGGATACGAGGCGCTGTATGCCGGCTTCCCGGACTCGCCGATTCAGCAGTTTGATCTCGTGGATGATACCGAGTGCCGCGTCCGTCTGTACACGCGGGCGCGTCGGCGTGGCCGCATGCGTCCCGGCCGGATGCTGGTGGAAACCTTTTACCCGGTAGGCATGCTGCGTGCCTGGACCTGGGTCGATCTGGGCATGGAATGTATCGTCTACCCGCGCCCGATCGAGGCGGGGCGACTGCCGGCCAGTGCCGGCGGAGACGAGGAGGGCGAGCATACTGCCGGCAGTGGGTCGGATGACTTTGCCGGCATCCGTGAATACCGCCCGGGTGATTCGCTGCGCCAGATTGCCTGGAAGTCGCTGGCCCGTGGTCAGGGGCTGTACACGAAGGAGTTCGAGGCGAGGCTGGACCGCCGCCTTTGGATTGACTGGGACTATTTGCCGGGCATGAACACCGAGGCGCGACTTTCCAGGCTCTGCTTCTGGGTGCTGGAGCAGCACCGGGAGCGCAGCGAGTACGGCCTGCGACTGCCCGGTGTGGTGATTTCCCCGGACATCGGGGAAGCTCACCGCGACCGTTGTTTGCGCGCGCTGGCGCTGTACGAAGACTCATGAAGGAACCTGGCGACTTCGCGCTGCCGCGCAACAGCCTGATCTGGCTGCTGCTGGCGCAGTCTGTGGTGGTACTGCCCCATATCGAGCGATTGCCGGTGTGGATTCTGGGTGGGCTGGTGTTCTGTGCATTCTGGCGCGTCATGATCTGGCGCGGCGTGTGGTCCTATCCGCCGGCCAGCCTGAAAATCCTGCTGGTTGTGGTGGCGGTGTCCGTCATCGTCGTGCGGTACCGGCCCCTGCTGGGACTGGAAGCACTGGTGGCCATTCTGATCACTGCTTTCGGTCTGAAGTTGCTGGAGATGCGCCAGCAGCGCGATGCATTCCTGCTGGTGCTGCTCTCCTATTTCATCATCATGACGGAGTTCCTGTTCGATCAGTCGATCGGGATTGCGGTGCTGATGGCGGGTGCCTGTGTGGTGGTCACCACCGCCCTGATTGGACTGCAGCAGACCCACGGGCACCGCCGGCCACTAAGAACCTTGCGCATGGCAGGCGTACTGATGTTGCAGTCGGTTCCGCTGATGCTGGTTCTGTTTGTTCTGTTCCCGCGGATCTCGCCGCTGTGGTCGGTACAGATCAATGCGGAGGAATCCAAGAGCGGTATGAGCGA
>JBFKXW010000447.1:0-2048 GCA_041637915.1 Pseudomonadales bacterium
GGGCGATTTCCAATTGCCTGACGCTGGAAGCCAACTACGATGCGTGCTCGGAGGGGCTGGAAGATTTTGCGCGCGAGCATGGTTTCTGGAAAGGAAACACGAAATTCAGTTTCTCCAAGTCGTTCGATACCTGGTTCATGCCGTTCTTCGGACGCGCGCACGCACGCCGAGCGATGAGTGAGGACGCGCTGTCGAGTTGTGCGGCACAGCCGAAACTCCACTGCCACGATCTGGTCGAAAACCTGCGCCGTCACAGCCATGACCGGTCACTGTTTTCACAGCATGATAACGATGATGTCTGCATGCATGCCGGCAGCTTCAAGCGTCCCTCGCAGACCTGCGGCTCTATGGTGGTGCGGCTTTCTCCCGATGGCCTGAACGACTATCTCTTTACGGGCAGTTCCGCCCCCTGTCTTTCCCTGTTCAAGCCGGTCAACTTTGATCCCGACATAAAGTTCCACCTGCTGTCTGAAGAACAGGCCCCGGTCGGCGCCAGTTACTGGCATCGGCAGGAGAGCATTCATCGGCGTGCGCTGTTCAACCTTGATTTCCGTAAGGCGCTGCACGAGAGCCTGGCGCTGGTGCAGGAGGAGATCTACTGCTGGCTCAACGAGACGGCGGGGGGCGGTGAGGCAAGTTACCGCGAAGCCGATCACATCGCCCGGCAGTGGCATGAGAGCTGGTACAACGAAGCACTGAAACAGCCGCTGGATACCGACCTGCTGAGTGTCTACGGCCATTTCTGGCGCAACCTGAATATGCGGGATTGCGTGTTATGAAAGTGCTGCTGGCTCCAGACTCCTTCAAGGGCAGTCTGAGTTCAATCCGGTTTTGCGAGCTTGCCTCGCAAGCCATCCGGGACGTCATGCCCGATGCCGAGATCGTGCGCATTCCGCTGGCAGATGGTGGGGAAGGCACCGTGGACGCCGTGCTGTATGCCTGCCGTGGCGAGCGTGTCGAAGTGCAGACGGTCGACCCGATGGGCAACGAGGTGCTGGCCAGCTACGGCATCATCCGGGATGGCGCGTGTGCCATCATTGAGGCCTCGGCGGCTTCCGGCCTGCCACTGGTCCCACAGGCCGCCCGGAATCCCTTGTTTGCGAGCAGCCTCGGAACCGGTCAGATGATTCTGCATGCGCTGGAGCGCGGCTGTTCCGAGATCATCATCGGCCTGGGCGGCACCGCCACCAACGACGGGGGTGCGGACGCGCTCCGGGCACTCGGGTTCCGCCTTCTGGACTGGCGCGGCCGTCCGATCGGCAGTGGCGCCAAGGGGCTGTTGAAGCTCAGCGAGGTCAAAGTGGATGGTGCGCACCCGGCGCTGGCCGGCACGCGCTTCACGCTGGCCGCGGATGTGGACAACCCGCTGCTGGGGCCGCTCGGAGCGACGACGATCTTTGGGCCGCAGAAAGGGGCGACGCCGGAAACCATGCCGAAGCTGGAGCGTTGCCTGGAACTCTGGGCCACCGCATTGCGGAACAATATCGGCGTCGACATCTCCAACGTACCGGGTGCCGGTGCGGCCGGCGGCATGGGGGCGGGCTTCATGGCGTTGCTGGGTGCTGAAATTCGGACCGGTTTTGAAGTGATTCGTGATCTCACCGTGCTGGAACAGCGCTTCACGCAGCATGGTTTTGATGTGGTGGTGACGGGCGAGGGCTGGATGGACGAACAGAGTCTGCACGGAAAGCTGCCCTTCAGCCTGGCCCGGCTGGCGGCCCGTTTTGCGGTGCCCGTCGTTGCAGTCTGTGGCGGTGTCGAACTGTCCAACCAACAACTGCGCGATGCCGGTATTCACGCCGTCTTTACGCTCCCTGACCGGCCCATGACCATCTCGGAGTCGATGCGTGACGCGGAGGCACTGCTCGGGAAAGCGGTAGGGCGTCTGTTTGCCGCTCTGCACACAGGCCGGCGCTTGCCGGCACCGCCAGCAGTGGGAACCCAGACCCATGACTGAAATGGGGCTGAGCGGGCCACGCGAACTGGAACTGGACCTGGGCTATATCACCATCGCCGCAAAGGCCTGGGGTGATGAGCAGGATCCACCC
>JBFKXW010000448.1:0-2026 GCA_041637915.1 Pseudomonadales bacterium
GGATCCGAGAGGCCGGCGCCGCCGGTCAGCAACCAGGGTCCGGGCGGCAGGTCACGCAGGGGAATCCGCACGGTCACGGTGTGCAAACCCGTATCCACCTGCACATTGCCCGCAGGCAGAACCTGCTGCGCGCCCTCTGCATGGGTCAGCGTGGCGCCCTCGCCCCAGGTGGTCAGCGCCACCTGCCAGGGAGAACGCACGCCGGCCCCTGCCGGCCACCCTGTCGCCGTGCCGGGGTCTTCGGCCGGGGCAAACGTGAGCGTGGCAATCTGTGCTGCGGGGGACGGCATGGACGTGAAACGAAAACGAATCGCCAGATCATCACCGGTCCGCCGCAGACGGAGTTCCGCCAGTTCCCCGGTGAAATCAGGATATTCTTCCGGGTTACGCGGCAGCTCGTAGTCGCCGTCCGTCATGTACCGGTCAACGCCGAAGGCACCCCAGGTGAGCTGGCGGTCCACGTCATCGCGCTCATCACGCGGCAACGCCGGACCATCGTCCAGAAACCCGATGTAATCCTCGTGCACCAGGCCATCGGTATTCGCGCCACGCGCCTGGAAAATCCCGTTGGAGTAAATGAACTCGCCCCGATCAATCACCCAGGAACGGAACTGTCCGGACGGCTCTCCCGACCAATCGACCGGCATGGCGGCGCCTTGTGTGCCGAGTAGCATGCCGAGACAAAAAAGCCCGACCGTCCGCGCATACCGCATGATGCTTCTCCCATCGCAGCGTGGCCGCGATTCCTGCAATGATCATGGTTTAGCATAGCCGGATCGTGCACTACCCGACATCGTAGGAATTGCGGACGCGAGGAGATCAGGAAATACCGTAGAACCGCGCAGCATTGTCACGAAACAGTGCCGGGAGCTGGCCGGGCGCGTGCCGCTCGCAGACCGCCGCATAGGCGGTAATGATGGTATCCAGCGGCGCGCTGACCCGATCCATCGGGAAGTTGGAAGACCACATGCAACGCGCCGGGCCAAATGCATCCAGCACCGGCGCCAGGACGGGCTCAATCAACGCCTCGATTTCCTCCGGACCGGGAGGCAGTGCACGTGCTGCGTAGCCATGCCCCAGCACCGGCATCAACAAGCCGGACAGCTTTACCTGCAAGTTGGGAAACGCCGCCAGCCGTGCCATCTGCTCCTGCCAGCCGCCCAGAATCGCCGCGCGCTCCCCCGCACTCCGACCCGTGAAACGACCCACCGGACCAAAGGCGCCGGCCGGGGTTCCACAATGATCCAGCACCACCGGGCTCTCCGGATACTCGCTCAGCAGTACGGCGAGGTCTTCCAGTTGCCCGGAATAACACCATGCGTCGAACGTCATGTTGCGGGAAGCCAGCGCTGCGAATCCCTCCAGGAATGCTGCCGACCGATACCGCTCCGGGCGGTCATGAAATCCATGTACACCCGGGTCAGGATGCCAGGCAGCCATGGCCCGGATGCCGGCAACCCGGCTGCTGGCTTCCCGGTGTGCATCGAGAAGCGCTGCGAAAGTCGGGGCCTCGGGAGAGGCTTCTGCCACGATTGCACCCAGCCCGAAGCCGGCAGATTCAAACGGGAGCGATTCCAGCCAGCGGGTTTCCCCGACGGGTGCGAGCGGATCCGCATCATGCCAGCCAGCCTGCACGTGCACGATCTGTTCGACATGGACCTGTTTCGCCTCGGCCGCGTACTGCGCCGGCAAATAGCGATCCGCGACATAAGTGATTTGGCCAACAAATTCGCGCGCCGCGCGCGGAAACGCCACCCGTGCGATCCAGTGCAGCAGCCACGGCCAACGTCCGAACAATTTCACCAGGGGTGAAACCAGTCTGGGCGTGGTGTAGGGATCCCACTGGTGAACATGCGGGTCAATCAACGGAAAATCAGGCTTCATCCCGCTCGCCCCCTGCGTTCCTGTGGCGCCAGGCCACCCCCCCCGCCACGATCGTCAGCAGAGCCAGCGCATACCAGGTCAGAGCATAGCCCAGGTGTGCGTTGCGGAACTTCACCACTGTGAGACCACCCACCGGCCAGCC
>JBFKXW010000449.1:0-2015 GCA_041637915.1 Pseudomonadales bacterium
CACCACGTGCGCACTGATCGCGGGACCGATCGGGCCATCGATCTCGAGCAGGAAGCCGGGCGCTGCTGCCCAGGTCGTTCCTGGATGCATCCACAGCAGGAGCAGGGTCAGAACCGGCAGAAGCGCGCGCCTTGCGGGGAATTTCTTCACTCCCGAAGGATAGCATCGTCCGCTACCGGCACGAGGTGAAGTTTCCGGATATGCCTGCCGCCAAAGTGGACACCGGCCAGGGCAGCGGCGCGGCGGGCTCAACCCGTGTCGATCATGGCGCGTAATTCGCGCACCGAATCAATCACCTGCGCGCCTTCCGGAAGCCGGTCCTCGTCACCGGGACGGTACTTCCCGGTGCGTACCAGGCAACCCTGGAGTCCCGCCTGCATGGCGCCTGCCACATCCGCATCCGCATCGTCTCCCACCATCAGGCATGCACTGGCTTCAAAGGGTGTGCTTTGCACGACCTGGGCATAGAACGCTGCGCTCGGCTTGCCCATGATCACGGCCTCGGTCTCCACCGCCCATTCCAGTGCGTGGATGAACGCACCGGCGTCCAACTGCAGGCCATCCTCGTCCTTGAAATAGCGGTTCATGCCGATGCCGATCAGGGGGGCGCCCTCCATGCACAACCGGAAGGCCTGATTCAGCGACGCGTAGCTGAGTTCGTCCCGCGCATCCCCGAGGACCACGCAATCAGGCTGCTGCTGATCCAGTGATGCGAACTCGCCCCGGATTGCCGGATGCACCAGGCAGTAGGGTCGCAGGCGTCGTTGCGTGATGTACGCGCGGGCGGCGACCGGCGCGGTGAACAGTTCCTGCGGTTCCACCGGGATGCCGAACCCGTGCAGCTTGTCCAGGAGCTGCTCCGTACTCCTGGTCGCCGTGTTGGTGACGAAACGCAGCACGAGATCCCGCTCCCGCGCTCCGGCGACTGTCTCGACCGCGCCGGGGATCACGGATTCGCCCTCGTACAGTACGCCGCTGAGATCGAAGCACACTGCCCTGACTGCAGCCGTATCCATAGCGCCTGAACCGTATTCACACAGTATCTTTCCGGTCCGCTCCATATTAAACGTATTCGGCCCCGCAGCGGGACAGTGACATGACGACGCTGGCGCCAACGGTAGCAGTAGGCCGGCCACTGCCAGCAGGAAACACAGGAATCCGGCCAAACGCAGCAGCGTCGTGTGGTTCACGTTGGCATGGCGGTGATCACCGTGCTGGGACTCATTCGTCCATGCGGAGCACATGTCGGCGCGAAGCCACGCGTTCCCCGGGGAACGCGTTGGCGACAGGCAACTGGTGGGCAGCGTTGCCACACGGCTCCGCACAGTCGTAGAGCTCGTTCCCCAACCTCTGGAGTACATCCGGGTGGAACCCGCATGACTCCATCCCCTCATTAGGCTGGAGTCTCCGGAAAATCCGGGGCGGATCACATGCGCGAAGCTAGAATAAAAACGTCGCACAATTTGCACGAAACAACCCAAAAGAGAATGAAGATGGCATCTCGCGCTGGAGAGGCGCACTGCTTCCCGTTTCGGAATGATACGCAGTGAAACACTCAGACAAGGAACTGGTGTCGATCTCCCGGCAAACGGTATTGGACTACAGCAGTCGCGCAAACCAGTTCTGGGAGGGCACGCGTCACCACGATGTTCGGCAGAACATCGATGCGTTGCTGCGGCACATCCATGGGGAAGCACCATTTCACATTCTGGATTTCGGCTGTGGGCCCGGCCGTGATCTGATGGCATTTCGCAAACTGGGACACGTTGCGGTTGGCCTGGAAGGCGCAGCGCCGCTTGCGGAACTGGCCCGTAAGAACAGTGGTTGCGAAGTGTGGGAGCAGGACTTCCTGGCGCTGGATCTGCCAACCGGACATTTTCACGGCATATTCGCCAATGCCTCGCTGTTTCATGTGCCAAGCCAGGAACTGCCGCGCATTCTTGGCGAACTCCATGCAGCATTGCGCCCTGGTGGAGTGTTGTTCTCCTCTAACCCACGTGGCGACAACCAGGAGG
>JBFKXW010000450.1:0-1974 GCA_041637915.1 Pseudomonadales bacterium
CGCACCGTCCGCCGCTTTTCAATCAGCCGGCGGCGCAGTTCTTCATAGGATAGGTCGTCCGTCTTCCTGCTCATATTCGGCAAATTGCTCCTCTGCCTCCTCCGCAGATGCCCTCTGCAAGCACACCCTCGCAGTCCGTACTTCTCAGACCGCCCAATACCGGCATACGGCCCGGTCGACCGCAGCACGGTCTTTCGCGACCCGCGCTGTGCCCCATTTTACGCCAAAACAGGCCAGCGGATCATGCCACCGGCAGGGTGAAAAAAAAGCTGCTGCCTCGTCCCGGGGTGCTCTCCGCCCAGATTGCGCCCTCATGGAGTTCAACGAGATGCTTGGCAATCGCCAGTCCCAGGCCGGTGCCGCCACCTGAGCGAGCCCGGTCGGCCTTATAAAAGCGTTCGAAAATGCGCGGCAGATCGTCGGCCGGAATGCCTACGCCGGTGTCGCTGATCTTAAAAACGATCGTTTGCATGTTCTGCCAGGCAGAGATCATGACCTGCCCATCACTGGGGGTGAACTTAATCGCATTGTGCAGCAGATTCAGGATGACCTGCTCGATTCGGGGTGGGTCTGCCAGCACCTCGGGCAGGTGGTCCTCGCAATCCACAATGATGTTGAGTCCTCCCCGCTCGGCCTGCAGATGCAGCCGCTCGGAAGCTTCGCGGATCAGTTTGCAGGGCGAGACGGTATGCCGTTCGAGGGGAACACTTCCAGATTCGATGCGGGCGAGCTCCAGCAGCTCCTGCACCATCAAGGTGAGGGCATCTACTTCCGTCTCGATGCGGGTCAGGAACCGTCGCGCCGCCGGCGGATCCTCCAGCGCGCCATTGACCAGAGTCTCGGTTAAAGCCTTCAGCGAAGCCAGAGGGGTGCGCAGCTCATGGGAGATATTGCTGATAAAGTCGCGGCGCACCCGCTCGAGCCGTCGCATGCGGGTCATGTCCTGGAAGTGCAGCAGAGAAAGGCCAGCCAGCGTCCCGCCGAGCGGAATCGCAACGACCTGCAGGTGATCGCGCTGCTGCGGCCGTTCCAATGTCAGCACCTGGGCCCTCCGGGTTTCGCGGGCCATATCCCAGAGCTCGACGACATTGTGATCGCGACTGATCTCCACCAGCGATCGGCCCACTGCTGTCGAGGGGACATCAAAGAGCTTCTCTGCGGTGCCGTTCATCAGGTTGACATTGCCTTCTTGATCCACGATGATCACACCGCTGTTCATTTGTTCCAGGATCGCTTCCAGCTTGCTGCGCTCGGTTTCCAGTGCCGAGATCTGGCGCACCAGCTGGTCCGACATGTGGTTGAACGCTCGGGCCAGATCCCCTACCTCATCCTGGGTGGTCAGCCGCAGGCGGTCTGTCAACGTGCCGCCGGCGATTTTGCGTGTTGATTCCGTTAGCTCGCGCAGCGGGCGGGTAGTTCGATTGGCGATCAAGATGGCGATCAGCACAGCAAGGACAGCAACCAAGAGACTGACTGCAATGGTCGCATTTCGCATCGCAGCCAGGTTCGCGTTCACTTCGCGCAGCGGCACGGATAGGCGCACGACCCCCACCGGCGCGCCATTGTGCAGCAGCGCGGTGGCTGTGTACAGGGTGTCAAAGCCGAGTGTCTCGCTGAATCGAATGCTGCTGCCCTGACCGGCTGCCAGCGCCTGGATAACCTCCGGGCGATCCCCGTGGTTTTCCATCAGACTGCGATCCTGATCGGACTCGCCGAGCACCGTGCCGTCGGCCGCGATCAGGGTGACGCGTACGTCCAGGGCCTGCGCCCACTCTTTTGCACGGCGATCGAGCAGCTCCGCGTGCGCCTCACGGAAGGTCGCCGAATCCAGAGACGCTGCCAGCAGCCGCGCTGTTGAGGACAGGGAAGCCTGTAGGTTGTCGATGGATCGCTGCCGGAAGAGATTACCGAGATAGGCCCCGGTCCCCAGCACCGAAAGAACGATCAACAGGACAAAGGGGACCGCAATGCGCA
>JBFKXW010000451.1:0-1970 GCA_041637915.1 Pseudomonadales bacterium
AGCCCGATGCCGGTGCCCTCGTAGCCCCGCGTGGCCGTGTCGTCGGCCTGGTAGAAGCGGTCGTAGACGTGCGAGAGTTTTTCGGGCGCGATGCCGATGCCGGTGTCGCGCACCTCGAAGCGCAGCACGTCCTCGCCGGTACGCTCGACGCTGACCACGACCTCGCCGCGCTCGGTGAACTTGATCGCGTTGCTGATCAGGTTGTTCAGGATCTGGCGGAGTCGTTTCGGGTCGCCTCGCAACAGCCCCGGATTCCCTGCAGGCACATGCAGGAAAAATTCCAGGCCGATCCGCTCCGCCCGGCTGCGTGCAGCGCTCGCCACTTCATTGACGAGTGCAAGCGGGTCAAAATCCGTCTCATGGAGGGCAAAATTGCCCGAATCTGCCTGCGAAATATCCAGCAAGTTCTCAATCAGGCCGATCATGGAATCGCCGGCCTTCAGGAGCGTGTTGATGGCCTCGCGCCCCTCTTTATCTTCGACACTGAACAGCAGCAATTCTGCGACGCCGAGAATGGTGTGCATCGGCGTGCGCAATTCGTGGCTCACCTTGGAGAGGAACTCAGACTTGGCACGGCTGCCCGCTTCGGCGGCATCGCGGGCTTGAATCAGGTGCTCGGTCTGCTCGTCCACAATCGCCTGCAGTTCCGTGCTGCGCTCGCGCAGGTCCAGTTCACGATAGACGTGGGCGGAGATGTCCTGCAGGACGGCGAGGTGACAGGCCTGCTGGTTCCAGTTCATGGGAACGGCGCGCATTTCAATGATACGGCCATCGGGAGACTGGATGCGGGTGGGCTTGTCGCTGGCTGCGAGCGGTACGCCGAAGGGGTCACCCAGACGCAGGCCGGGTGACCCGGCAAACATCTGCTCGGCACTGGCGTTGAAGTACAGGATGTCGCCTACCTCGCTGGTGACCACCTGCCCGGTCGGGCTGCAGTCCAGGATCTGCTTCAGCATTTGAAAGTGATGCTGCCGCTCGATCGCACTGACGATGCGGGTTTCCAGTTCCAGGCCGTGTTCTTTATCCAGCAGTGCGCGTTTGGTCAGGAATTCCAGGCCCCCTTCCTGCTCGCACAGGACACGCAAAGCCTCTTCCTCCATACCGGTCAGCACGATCATGGGAATGTCGTCGCAGCATGCGCGCAGCCGCCGCAACGTCGGCGCTCCGCTGGCATCAGGCAGTTGCAGGTCGGTCAGGATCAGGTCGGGTCGCCAGGCCGGTCCCGACAGGCGCGCGATGGCTGCCTCCAGTGTGCCGGTCACCTCAACCTGCCAATGTGGGTGGTGCTCTTTCAGGCGCTGTTTTACAACTTCAGCATCGTCCCGATCGCCTTCAATCAACAGGAGTTTCAGGTTGGCGGTGCGGATGCTACCCACCGCCCTTGCTCTCCTCCTTGTTGGCTGGCACTGCATGCTTCCCAGCACCATTCCGTTTGCGTTTCAGGCCCAGCATGGTGCTGATCTTTTCCCGGTCGCTGAGGTCGCCAATCACCCGGCACGCGGGGGCCGGATCTGAACGTATCAGCGTGGGAGTGGCAAGAATCTTGTTCTCCTCGGCGGCCTGCGGGTTCTCCAGCACATCAATGACATCCAGTTGCACGGCCACATCCGGATGGTCGCGGATCAGTTCGTTCATATGGTGTACCGCCACCCGGCTGAAGACACTGGGCCCGATGACGTAGAGCTGCAGGCAGAGTTTTTTCACAAATTCCTCATCCCGGGTCCGCGTCGCTACAAGGCACCCAGCGTTTTCAGGCCAAATTTCATGCTGACAAAAATTAGAAAGTTGTGCAAAGGTAGATCACCAAAAAAGCCATATCGGTTGCATCAAATCACCTCAAAAGATCAAAAAATAGCTATTGATTCGTTCCGGATCGCCATTTCAAGTTGAGATTTCTCCCATTACACGGAAAGAGAGGGTTGGCCTGTAACAGTCCCCGTCCGGCCCGCGAGGAAAATTACGGGCGTGGC
>JBFKXW010000452.1:0-1958 GCA_041637915.1 Pseudomonadales bacterium
ATGCGCCACGAGCTCGTAGGCGGCCGGCATGTCGATGCCATAGACATTCGGATAGCGCACCGGTGGGGCCGCGGACGCAAAATACACGTTGCGGGCGCCGGCATCCCGGGCCAGTTGGATAATCTGGCGCGAGGTCGTCCCGCGCACGATGGAGTCATCAACCAGCAGTACGTTCTTGTCCCTGAACTCCAGTTCAATGGCATTGAGTTTCTGACGGACCGATTTTCTCCGCTCACCCTGCCCGGGCATGATGAACGTGCGGCCGATGTAACGATTCTTGATAAAACCCTCGCGGTATTTCACCCCGAGTTCATAAGCCAGTTGCATGGCAGAAGTGCGGCTGGTATCCGGAATCGGGATCACCACATCGATGTCGTGATTGGGCCGCTCCCGCTTGATCGTCTCGGCGAGGCTTTCGCCCATGCGCAAACGCGCCTTGTACACGGAAATACCGTCGATGATGCTGTCCGGGCGAGACAGGTAGACGTATTCGAACAGACAGGGAGCCGTCACCGGGTTCCGCGCACACTGACGTGTGTGCAGCGAGCCATCCTGTTCTATATACACCGCCTCCCCGGGCGCCACATCCCGCACCAGTCGGAAGCCCAGCACATCCAGCGCAACCGACTCAGACGCCACCATGTATTCCGGCCCGGCCTCACTGTCCCGCTGGCCGAACACCAGCGGACGGATGCCGTAAGGGTCCCGGAAAGCGACGATGCCGTAGCCGGTGATCATCGCAACGACTGCGTAGGCACCGCTGCAACGACGATGCACGCCGCGGACCGCCTC
Organism: Pseudomonadales bacterium; assembly: GCA_041637915.1. Lineage (GTDB taxonomy): Bacteria > Pseudomonadota > Gammaproteobacteria > Pseudomonadales > JBFGWM01 > JBFJWR01. The sequence goes on from JBFKXW010000452.1 coordinate 793, forward strand.
AAAAATCTCCGCCGGCGTCGGACGCAGCTTGCCGAGTTTCTGCAGTTCGTGTGCAAACACATTCAGCAGGACCTCGGAATCGGATTGCGTATTGATATGCCGCAGGTCCGACTCAAACAGCGCCACATTCAACTCGGTGGAGTTGATCAGGTTGCCGTTGTGCGCCAGCGTGATGCCATAGGGTGAGTTCACATAGAACGGCTGCGCCTCCGCCGAGCTCTGCGTGCCGGCCGTCGGATAGCGCACGTGCCCGATGCCCATGTTGCCGGTCAGTCGCAGCATGTGGCGGGTGCGAAACACGTCCCTTACCAGCCCATTCGACTTGCGCAGATGCAGCTTGGAGCCTTCACACGTGACGATGCCGGCGGCATCCTGACCCCGGTGCTGCAGAACAGTCAGCGCGTCGTAGAGCGACTGGCTGACGGGTGTGTGGGCAACGATGCCGGTGATACCACACATGACTCAGGAACCTCTCTGCATCGGCCCGACGGGGGGCGCAGTAAACACTGCCGGATAGCGCTCGCGCAACCCTTCGTACAACTCTCCGAACGTGTGCCGGGACCAGGTCTCCACCAGTTCCACGTGCGGGATCAGCACCGACTGCCGATACCACGGATCCTGCGGCGCGGGCGTCATGCGCAGCAGCGCCAGCGCAACCACCAGCAGCAACAATCCCCGGGCAAATCCGAACCCCATGCCCAGCAGCCGGTCCAGCCCGGAAAGCCCGGTGGCCTTGACCAGCACCACGATCAACCAGTTCATGATAGAACCAATCAGCAGCATACCGAAAAACAGGATCGCAAAGCCGGCCAGCAGTTGCAGGGATGGCGTCTCGACATAGGGCGCGATATAGACCGCCGCCTGGGCGTGAAACAGCCTCGCGACCACGAAGGCGGCGACCCAGGTAGCCAGGGAAAGTGCCTCTTTCACGAAACCCCGGACCAGACTGATCAGTGTGGACAACAGCACGACGGCCATGATCACCCAGTCCGCCCAGTTGAAGCCAACCTCAGCCAAACCGGACTCCCACCTGCTTGCGTGCGCCGGCCATCATGGATTGAACCGCACGACAATGCCGTCCAGTTTGAACTCCTGGCTGAGCTTCGTGCGCAGCGCCTTGGCTTCGGTCGCCACCAGTTCCGGTCCGACGAAAACGCGCGTCATTG
>JBFKXW010000453.1:0-1956 GCA_041637915.1 Pseudomonadales bacterium
CGGGAGACGTTCTCTGAGGCGTCATACAGCCCGGCCAGCATGTACAGCACTTCGAAATGCAGCACCAGTTCACGCTGGAGCGCCTTGACCTTCACCTCGACATCCTGCACGTGCGTGGCGGCGATTTCCGCGCGCTCCCGGTGATGCAGTGCCAGGCCCACACCGAAGGAGACAAGCCCACCGACGAAAAGCCAAAGCGCGATGTGATTCAAGCGAAAAGACAACATCAGGCTCCGCCTGATCAATTTACTGCACGTTAGCCTGCGCCCGGCATGAACTCAACCCAAAACCCATGAATCGGCCCGGAACCGCCAGACACGTCCCACGCAAACACCAGACTGAAAAATGTCTGTTGCCAGATCATTGCCACAGCCCCGTCTTCGGTAAAAAATAGTGAACGTGCAGTCAACAACTCATCAGGGGAATCGCATGACGCAGGCAGTCAGTGTCCGTAGTGGCCGTTTCTCTCACGATGGGTATCAGCTTTATTACGAGATTTACGGAGACAGCGGCATCCCGTGTGTGCTGGTGCACGGCATCCTGCTGGATTCGCTGATCAACCGGGAGCTTGCACGGCGCTTCGCCAATGCCGGCTTTCAGGTGGCGCTTCTGGACCTGCTCGGACACGGGAACAGCGATCAGCCGCTGGACCCGGAGGCCTACCGCACCGACCTCTATGCCATGCAGGTGTCCGCTCTCATGGATCATCTGGGCTTTGCCCGTGCACTGGTCGGCGGGGTCTCGCTGGGCGCCATCACCGCGCTGCAGTTCTCTGCCCAACAACCCGAACGCCTGCTGGGCCTCTATCTGGAAATGCCGGTGATGGAACAGTCAACAACCGGGGCCGCCCTGCTGTTCGTGCCGCAGTTGTTCGCCACCCGTTTCGCGAAGCCACTGTTCCGTGGTGCCCGCGCGATCCTGAAGCGCCTGCCGGAGCCAGGCAACGAGACCCTGCGCAGTGTCAGAAATACGGCCATGCTCCCGCCCGAGGTGGTGCGGGCCATCCTGCACGGCATGATGGTGGGCCCCGTGGTACCGGTCGCCGATGTCCGTCGCAGGATTGGCGTCCCGACGCTGGTGATTGGACACGGCGGGGATTTCCTGCACGAATATCAGGATGCCCGCCGTCTGGCGGAGCAGATCCCGACGGCCCGCCTGCTCACCGCGAAGTCGATCCTGGAACTTCGCATGCGTCCGGAACGGCTCTGGAAGGAAATTCGGAAATTCCTTTCCAGCATCACAGACGAAGCGGAATCCACGCACTCACGGCGTGTAGGACTCTGAAGTCGGCTACAATTGACACCAGCTTTTTTCCAGTCCCGGAGACAGGATCGTGCCGGAAGATCTGAACCTTGTATTGGTCGGTGGTATTGCCGTCGGCGTGGCGGTGGTCACCGCCCTGATCGTCATTGCCTACATGCGGGCACGGGCCAATCGGCCGCCGTCGGACAAATACGAACTGGAACTCGCTCACTCGGTGCTGACCGAGCGGGTGCGCCGTTACCAGAACATTCTGGTCCAGTTGCCTCCCCACTATCTGCCCCGTGACCTGAAAATGTTGCTTGTGCTTGGCCTGATCAATGCGCTCGAGCAACAGAAACGCCTGAAGTACCCGGGTGACGAGAACAAGGTCCCCAACAAGCTGGAGTCTGCCCACGACCTGCTGACCCAGTTGAACACCACCAGTGGGGAGCCTGATGTGCGCCCGATCACGCGGCCGGACAAGGCCAAGGAGGCGCGGGAAATCCTCGATTCCGTGCGCAGCTTCATCCTCTTCATGACGGAGCAGCGCCAGATGGACGAGGCACGCACCGAAGAATACCTGCAGATGATCGACCATCTGAAGATGCAGACACACCTCGACCTGATCGACTCTGCCGCCCGCAAAGCGGAAGCCGAAGGGGACTACGACTCCGCGATCGACGTGTTCAAGGGCGCCATCGAGGAACTGGCCGA
>JBFKXW010000454.1:0-1953 GCA_041637915.1 Pseudomonadales bacterium
AGCCGACTTCGATCGCGGAAGGCGTAGGCTCGCGACGTTCCGCCTGATCGACGACAGGACGGATCTGATCCTCGTCGATCTCGACGACGATCGGAAGCAGACCGTGATTCCGCTGACGCCGGCGTGGTATTCCTCGCCGCGTTGGGCCGTCACCCGGAGCGTCAGCCAGTCCTCAAATTCATTCTCATCGACCAACGAAAGTTTTTCGCTTTGTTCAGCTTCCTTCTCCGAACGACCAAACTGCGACAATTTCCCTTGGTTCAGTGCTTCCACGTTTGCGCGCACTTCTGCCAGGAAGCCGGCGGTAATCTTGCCACCCTTGGTATTTACGCGGGCAATCGTTTCAAACAGTTTGCCCTGTATGACGTTGTTGGTGGCCTGCTCGGATTGCTCGAGCAGTTTGTTCGGCAGGGCGGCCATGCACGCCTGGATCAGTGGCGGGAGATGGGCGTCGATGGCAGCCTGCAACTTGTCCAGGAAGGCCCTGATCTGCTGGGGATTCAGGGCCGCACTGAGGCTGCTCGTTTCGTGCTGTTCCCGGTAGACACGGGCTGCCCGCTCAAGAATCGGTCGTACGGTATTGCTCAGCCCGTGGGCAAAGGCCACGCCAGCGTACTGGTCGCTGGTGCGGCGTACCAGGATCTCGATGCGGTGCAGGCGTGGGGTCTGTCCGGCTTCTGCGGCACTGAAAAAACACAGTGCCTGACGATTGCCGCGCTCGACAAAGCGCATATCATCCAGTCGGTTGATTTCCAGCGACATGCCACCGAGTGAATAGTCGACAACGCGGCAAGGAATGGTGCGACCACCCTCGGCGGTGAGTTCCGCAGGGAGCTCGGTTGGGAAGCGTCGGTGGGTGCGGCGTTCTTCGGTCACTGATGGTTCAGACCAATTTCTTGAGTCCAGGGGCCAATGATATGTTCGTGAGTACAGTGTTGGCTGTTTGGTGAGCACTGTCGAGATTAAAATCCAACATATGGGTCTGCTTGCCTGTCGAAATGGACTGGCTGTGTTCTATCTCCAGCGCTCTGCGAAGCATAGGCGATTTCCCCGACTCCGAAACCTGCTTTGTTAGGGGCTGATCAGAAAGAGGTCCGTCGGTAAGGCCGGTAGACGGGGTTCCAGAAATTGCCCTCCACCGCGGCGTCCAGCGCGTCCTCGGGGATCTGCATGGCAACACCATCGGCGATCGCCTGGCGTGCGACCGCCCGGGCGATGCGCCGGCTGACCTGCGGTACCTCGTCGAGCGGCGGCAGCAATTCCGTCCCGGACCCTGTGACCAGCGGAGAGCAGTCTGCCAGCGCCCGGCTCGAGGCGATCAGCATGTTGGTGGTGATCCGGCTGGCCCGCGCTGCGAGCACGCCCAGACCAATGCCCGGGAAGATGTAGCTGTTATTGCATTGGGCAATCACCCGCGGTGCTTCGCCTTCCAGTTTCACGGAGTCAAACGGACTGCCCGTGGCCACGATGGCAGCGCCCTCGGTCCAGGCCAACACGTCCTTGGGCTTCGCTTCGACGCGCGAGGTTGGGTTGGAGAGTGGCAGCACGATGGGGCGCTGGGTGCCCGCATGCATGGTGCGGATGACCTGCTCGGTGAAGAGGCCCGGCTGGCCGGAGACGCCGATCAGCACCGAGGGTTTGGCCTGCTGCATGACCTCAAGAATACCCGGGTTGTCACTGGCCTGTTTTTCACCGGTCGGCCAGTCCCGAATCTTCTTCGCAGGTTGTGCCAGCGCGGACTGGAAATCGAGCAGGCCGCGCATATCGTCCACCAGCAGACCATGCCGGTCCACCATGAAGATGCGGCTTCTCGCTTCCGGTTCAGGTAGCCCTTCGCTGTGCATTTCCGCGATGATCTGCTCCGCGATACCGCAACCCGCCGAGCCCGCTCCGACAAAGGCCACACGCTGGTCCTTCAGAAGTTCCCCCTTGGCCCTGCACGCCGCCAGCAGG
>JBFKXW010000455.1:0-1943 GCA_041637915.1 Pseudomonadales bacterium
GGTCCCGCACCGCGAGCGGATCCACCTGCGGCACCGGATCCGCCTCTCCCGCATAATGACGCACGATGGAAGTCAGTATTCGGAATGCGGACAGCCCATCTGCGATGGCGTGATTCAGATTGATCATCAACCGGTCACCATCGGGATGATGCGCCAGCACCAGGAGGAAGCCCGGACATATGGTCAGCGGAGCACTCAGGCTCATCAGGTCGGCGCGCAACGCCGTCAGTTCTGCCTCGGTGTTCGCATCGACCACGCGGAGTGGCAGCATGTCTGCCTGTTCGGCAATCTGCCAGTTGTATGCCAGGGAACCCGCACGAAAGGGCTGCAATCGCGCCCGGGCGACCGGATGCAGCTGAATCGCATGGTGCACAGCATCCTGCAGCCGCGACACCTCCACGCTTCCTTCCAGTTGCAGTTCAACGTGGATGCTCCAAGGGTCCTGCGGCCTTTCAATATTGAGGAAAGCGGCATCCAGATGGTTAAGCGGAGTGAGCATCATGATGTTGGACCTCGGGCGTGCCAGGCGCGGCGCGGGAATCCCAGCTTAGATCATTGCCGCACGATGCAGGCATTTGTTCAGGTTCAGTACAGACAGGCGTCCGTACACTGCGCCGCATGTTGACTGAAATGTCTAATCAACCGGCGAAAAGATACGACCATGATTGAACAGGAAAGAGCTGAAAATCGCGATGACAACAGCTTCACGATCTTGGCCCTCATTGCTGTCTTTGTCCTCGTGCTGGGCACCGTCATGCTGTTTACGCAGGACGATCGGCCGGAGTCGCCCGGCGCAGCAGAAGCCCGTGCTCAAAAGGATTCTGAAACGGCGGAAAGATCCGAGTTCGAACTGCGAGCTGAAAAAGGCTCTGTCGGCTTCGAGTCTGAAGCGTGACATCTCTGCGCACGCCTGGATCCACTGACACGTTCTGCCTGCATGCTCACCCGGCGAGCATGCGGGCAATCGCAACTCCCAGGTAGTTTCCCACAGCATAGCCAACCAACCCGGTTGTAAGCCCGGACAACAGAATGGCCGGGTTTCGTAATGCACCAGCGACCGGCGGCACGAAGGGGGGACCATACAGCGCAGCAGTCTGCGTGATGATCGCCGTATCCCGATCAATCCTGCACAATCGGGCAAGCATCAGGTGTAGAGCGATCGTGCCGCACAGGATGGTCAGGTGCATCCAGATCATGCCGCCCATGCCCCGGCCCAGTTGCTGCAGATCAATCTGGCTGCCAAGCGCGCAGCAAAACACCATGACGAGATAGTAGCCTGCCGGATAGCTGGACCGGACGGCGCGCAGACGTGGCCAGAAGGAAGCGGCGATCGCCAGCGTCGTAATGCCCAGCATGATGGGCGCGACAGCCAGTTCCGACCAGATCAGGTAGGTAACAACGACACTCACCCCGACAATCAACAGGGCCATGGGCAGGGCCAGTGCCAGGCTGCGCCAGTCTTGGTTCCGCGGTTGCGGATCCGGCGAAGACATGGGCAGCACCGCATGGGGCCTGAGAAACCATCCATACACCGGTGCTGCAAGCGTCACGAGAAACAGGAAATAGACCGCTCCGCTGGCCATGTCGATGGCGTTGACCTGCAGGTACAGTTCCGGCGGGGCTTCCAACACGCGATGCACAACCGCCATGTTGGGCGCACCCCCGGAATACATGCCGGTCAGCATGCCGGCGATCTCCGCCGCAAAGGGAACCTCCGCCGCAAAAACTCCATACGCGAGCGTCGCCATGATCAGCAGCGCGAACAGGCAAAGCAGGAAGGAAATCACCGCCGGCCGCGCATCCAGCAACCAGGCGCGCACGTCCAAACCGAAGAGCAGGAGCGGGATCGCCAGCGGGATCGAGACATCCCGCACGTGAGACGCCACCACCATGCTCTGCCCCAATGGAAATTGTGCCAACAGAATCCCGAACAGGTAGGCAAA
>JBFKXW010000456.1:0-1940 GCA_041637915.1 Pseudomonadales bacterium
GCCATGGTGCTGTGGGACAGGCGTCATCGCTATTGCGGACGCTGTGGCGGTGAGACCCTGAGTGATGAGGGTGGACACGTGCGACGCTGCCAGGATCCGCAGTGCGGAAACAGCATGTTTCCCAGGGTCGATCCCGCCATTATCGTGCTGGTCTCTGATGGCGAGCGCGCCCTGCTTGGCCGCCAGGCCAGCTGGGACACGGGTCGTTATTCCACCCTGGCCGGGTTCGTGGAACCGGGGGAAAGTCTCGAAGAGGCCGTGGCGCGGGAAGTGTTCGAGGAAGCGGGCGTGACGGTTTCGCTGGTCGACTACCACTCATCGCAACCCTGGCCGTTTCCGGCGTCTTTGATGCTGGGGTTTACCGCGCTGGCCCTCAGCACTGAGATCAGTCTGCGCGACGGTGAGCTGGAGCATGCTGACTGGTTCTCCCGTGACGATATCGCGCGCCGGCGCATCACCCTGCCGTTCAAGGTTTCTATCAGCTATCGCCTGATCGAACACTGGTACGACGGCGACGAACCCGGACGCATGGCACACGATCTCACAGACGAAGAATGAGTTTCTGCAAGATCGCTCGCTCGCGCCCTATAATCGCGCCATGTGCCTGCTCGCCTTTGACACCTGCGCCCCACCCTCGTTCTTCCCGCGCTTTGCCATGCAGCTGGCTGATGTGGCGCTTGCAATGAGCGCGAGCAGGTGAAAAAAACCGCCGCGCTGCCACGGCCGGGAGAATGGCCATCGCCGGTTGCCGCCGAATTCATTGCTCGCGGAGGCCTGCGGCTCGCACAGCCAAAAATTCGTGGCGAGCATATCTACTGGCTGGAGGGCCGGGCGACCGAACAAGGCAGAACCGTGCTGGTTCGCCGAACCATGGACGGTACGGTGGAAGACGTGACGCCTGCGCCGTTTAATGTTCGCAGCGGCGCACATGAGTATGGGGGCGGTGTTTTCTGCTTCCGGGGCGCTGCCACGTGGTTTGTGAACTTCGAAGACCAGTGCCTGTATGAAATGCTTCCCGGCGGGAAGCCTCGGCGTATCACGCCGAAAGATGAGCGGCGCTACGCAGACCTGTGCCCGGACCCGGAGCGCGGGCGCCTGATCGCAGTCTGCGAAAATCACGCTGCGCGCCCCGAGCCGAAAACCACGCTGGTTGCAATCTCGCCTGCCGACGGCGCCCTTACTACCCTTGCTCAGGGCGCTGATTTTTACAGCTCTCCCTGCCTGGACCCGGCACAAAAACACCTTGCATGGTTGTCCTGGAATCATCCGGACATGCCATGGGACAGCACAGTTCTCCACGTGGCGCCGCTGCAGGATAAGCCTGGCAAGCTGCGGGGACAGGTCGTGGCAGGGGGCAGGGAAGTAAGCATTTTCCAGCCTTGCTGGGGCCCTGACGGACAACTGTATTTTATGTCGGATCGTAATGGCTGGTGGAACCTCCACCGCTGGGACGGCAAACAGACCGTGCCGGTGATGGATGAAGCCGTGGATTGTGGCTTCGGGCAGTGGGTTTTTGGCATGTCCACGTGGGGGTTCATCGGCCCGGACAGGGTGCTTTGTTGCGGGGCCCGCAATGGTCTGTGGTCGCTGGGCATCATCGATATCAGCGGGGGCGGCGTCGAGTGGCTGGATCTGCCGTTCAACACTGTCGAGCATGTTGCCACAGATATCGGGCGAGCCGTCCTGGTGGCGGCTGGCAAGCGCACCCCCCTGTCGGTCATTGTTCTGGATACCGACACCCTGGACTGCCAGACACTGCGTGAGTCCATCCGTCCGGACATTGATGCGCGCTGGATTTCGACAGCACAGCCTGTCAGCTACCCGTCCAGCGAGGGCAGCCAGGCCCACGCTTTTTACTACCCGCCTGTGCACCCTGACTTGCACCTGTCTCCCGGGCAAAAGCCCCCGCTGCTGGTGAAGTGCCATGGCGGACCCACCGC
>JBFKXW010000457.1:0-1940 GCA_041637915.1 Pseudomonadales bacterium
GCATTTACGGATGCATTCAATACCGGAAAGCGCCTGTATGAATTGCGCACAGCCGTGCAGAACACGAGCCGGCTGATGGAACAGAAGAAGCGCGAAATCGCTGCTCTGACCGAACAGGAAAAAGAAATCGAAACAGCGCTGGTGGGCAGGGAAGCCACGGCTGAGGAACGCCTGCAGATGCTGGTGGAGCTGCGTGCAATTCCCGAGCGTCGCATGCAACTAGAGCAGGAAATTTCCGAGCTCGGACACGAACGTGCCATGCACGAGCAGGCGCTTGCCGACTACGAAAGCACGCTCTACGACTACAACTGAAGCTGCAGCAACGCAAGCAGATCCGCAACAGGTGACGGTTCTGCCGAGCTTGTCGCTAGAGCTGTTCTTCGGAGAGTGCAAACAGGCTGTCGGCGCCCGACATAACCGTCTCTGCCAGTGCGCCTGCCCGCGGCAGCAGGTGCTCTGCATAGAAACGCGCCGTGACGATCTTGGCCTCCATGAAATCTTTGCGCTCTCCTGCCGCGAGACGGCTTTCAGCCACCAGCGCCGCGCGCGCCATCTGCCATCCACCGCAGACGTAGCCTGCCAGCATCAGGTAATTGACAGCGCCTCCCAGAGCCGCGCCCAGATCTTTGTCCAGCGTTTCCAGTACAAAATGCGTGGCCGATTCCAGCGCCGTAATGCCCGGCTCCAGCCGGTCACCGATCACCCGCAGATGCGCATTGTCCGATTGCCTGACAGTGGCGAGCGTCTCCCGCATCTCGGCGATGAGCCCGGCCATTGCCGCACCCTTGTCCATACGCAGCTTGCGTCCCACCAAGTCATTTCCCTGGATACCGGTCGTACCCTCATAAATGGTGGCAATCCTGGCATCCCTGAAGTGCTGGGCGGCGCCCGTCTCCTCCACAAACCCCATGCCGCCGTGAACCTGCACGGCCAGTGAGGTCAGTTCGACACCCGACTCCGTGCACCAGCCCTTCACGATCGGGATTAACAGGTCCGCCCGGGACTGGGCGGCATTGCGTTCGTCCTCGTCCGGATTCCGGCGCGCGTGATCCATCGCCGCCGACGCGACGTAGCACAGGGCGCGCATTGCCTCGATATGCGCCTTCATATGCATCAGCATCCGACGCACGTCCGGGTGATGCACGATGGCCACCCGCGTGCCCTTTTTCTGGCCTGGCGGGTGACCCTGAACGCGTTCCCGAGCATAGGCACGCGCGCGCTGGTAGGCCCGCTCAGAAATCGCGAGGCCCTGTATCCCGACTTGCAGACGCGCATCGTTCATCATCGTGAACATGTACATCAGGCCCTTGTTTTCTTCGCCAACCAGGTCGGCGATGGCACCCTCCCGATCACCATAGGCCAGCACGGCGGTGGGGCTCGCGTGAATGCCCAGCTTGTGCTCCAGTGAAACACAGTGCACATCGTTGTGCGCACCCAGGCTGCCATCATCGTTAACCAGGAACTTGGGCAGGATAAACAGCGAGATTCCCTTGACGCCCTCCGGTGCATCCGGCGTTCGCGCCAACACCATGTGGATGATGTTGTCGGTCATGTCGTGGTCGCCCCAGGTAATGAATATCTTCTGCCCATACAGACGATAGCGCTCACCGTCGGGGACGGCCTTCATAGCTACCGCGCTGAGATCCGAGCCCGCCTGGGGTTCCGTGAGATTCATGGTTCCGGTCCACTCTCCGGAGACCAGTTTTTCAAGATAAGTGGCTTTTTGCGCCTCCGAGCCGTGCATCTCCAGCGCCTCGATGGCGCTGGCTGTGAGCATCGGACAAAGCGAGAATGACATGTTCGATGACTGCAACATTTCTGAGACCACGCAGCCCATCAGCTTTGGCAAGCCCTGCCCGCCGAAAACGACCGGCCCGGCGAGGCTGTTCCAGCCACCCTCGACGAATTGCCGGTAGGCATCGGCAAAGCCATCCGCTGCC
>JBFKXW010000458.1:0-1919 GCA_041637915.1 Pseudomonadales bacterium
ACAACCAGATCAACCAGTTGGTGCGTCGCAAGTCGGAAGAGAACAACCCCGGTCTGGCCATGTAGTCGGGCGCATGCTCAGCACGCGCTTATTCGATTACGCTTCCGTCTGAAAGGCGCACATCGATCCCGGACTGCACTTCCATTCCAGGCTCGCAAGATTGCTGGTGTAGGTGGTAAAGCCGCCCAAGGTCTCCCCCCGCTGCCAGTGATCGTCCGCACCCCGTCGCAGTGCATCTCCTGCAGCGCCCTCAATCCGCAGCACGTTGTTGCCGTCCGTGAACGACAACACTTCGGCTTCCGTCAGCGTCAGCTGGTCATCCCCGACGCCATCTTCGCTGGAGAAAGCCTCGATGTTCCGGACCACGCTGCCACTGCGGCTGCCATCGAACACCAGCGTGTCGAAGCCGTCACCGCCCTCCACCTCATCGTCGGCACCCGCGTGCATCTCATCGTCACCACTGCTGCCCGAAATGATCTGCGGCTGATCCTCGGTGCTGCCGGTCAGCACAATGCAGCGTACTTCCGTACAGGCATGTTTGTCCCTCGACGCGACCGGCTTTCTCCGGTACACAGGTAGCTAGACACCTCCATGGATTCACTGCGGGGGCGCCGCCACGGGAGATTCAACCGGATGGGCTCAACAGCTAGATTTTGTTTGGCCGCCATGCTGTTTGTGGCCATGGCAGCTCAGGGTGGAGCGCATGTCATTGGCACCACCGAGCTCGCGCAGGGCCAGGTATCTGCCACGGCGCCCGGTGAGGAGACCCGCTCGCTGAGGCGCGAGACGCCCATCGTGCACGAAGATCTGGTAGAAACCGGCAGACAGAGCTGCGCGATTTTCGAATTTGACAACAAAAGCCGCGTCGCGATGCGGGAACGCACCGGCGCACGCCTGCTGGAGGAGCAATCTGAAAATGGCCGCATCCAACGCATCAAACTCATTCGCGGCGGTGTACGCGGACACGCGCGCAAAGCGGCCCCCTTTGACCTGATGGTGATTGATTCCCAGGCCGGCGTCATCATTGTGGATGAAGGCGAGGTGTCCACGCGCTGGTGCGATGAGGAATGTGCGGCAGAAGCCGCTTCTGCACCCAGCCCGGTGGCCAAGATTCAGTCCGCCAGCGCACCGGTCTCCGCGCGGAGAGATTTCGGTGGCCGCAAGGGCAAGGGGCGCGTGCTGGCCCCCGGCGCTCTGGTATACGAAGGCGAGCGGATCGAAACCGGGAAGGATGCACTGGCGGTGATCGTTTTCCGGGATGACATGCGCATGACGCTGCAGGGCGCGAGTCGCGTGGATATCAATACCTACCGCTATAACCCACAGAAGCCCCGGCAGAATCAGGTGCACATCAAGTTGCAGGAAGGTCGCGTCCGGGTGAAGTCAGGTTCCGTCGGCCGCGACACACCGGACCTGTTCCTGGTGGAAACGCCTGTCAACCGGGTCCGCGTGCGCGGCACCGGCTTTGACCTGCACTGTGTCGGAAGTTGTGCCAATTCGGATGCAGACCCGGTACCCGGAACCCGGAACGAGCCCGCCAGTGGCCTCTACACAACCGTCTGGGAAGGCGGGATTGTCCAGGAATCGAAAGCCGGCGCCTTTCCGCTCTCTACGGGCGAAACCAGTTATGTGATGAGCACGAATACGGTACCGATTCGCCTTCCGCGTCTGCCGCCGCGTGTTCTTGCCAATCTGGCGATCCGGCCCGATCGCATCAGGGTCAGCAAAGATATCCTGTGTGGTACTATACGCAAGCTAGAGCTGCCTGTCACACAGTGCAAGACAGCACACTCATGAAGTACAAAAACCACAGCTTTAAACGTGGGCGGTTCCTATACGTGAACCGCTTTGTCTACACAGTATGGCTTGGCTTTAAGGTCAAGCTGTTCCCTTGCTCAAGCTACACTGAAGGTGTGGCC
>JBFKXW010000459.1:0-1916 GCA_041637915.1 Pseudomonadales bacterium
GAGATGCTCGGCGTAGCCATACCTGCGTTGGCGAAGCTGGTTTCCAGGCCCACACCCTCGCGCCGCTCCAGCACACGAACCGCGAAACCCGTCTCATTCAGGTAGTAGGCCGTGCACAAGCCGGCCAGGCCGCCACCAACGATCAGCACCGGCCGGTTTGAGGGGTTGACGCTCACAGCCCGACCAGCGCGGTGTCGGCCTCACGGGCGGTGGCGGAATGCGCACCGACCAGCTTGACGGGCACTCCGAGCGAAACGTCGCACCCCTGAATCACCGTTTCACTGGCACCGGTCACCACGCCGACAACGTCGCAGCGCGTTGCTTCGGCGACATCGGCGGTTACCACGAACTCGCAGTCGTTGAGACCGGAGAACTCATCCACAGGCGGCATGACCAGGCGCGGCGGAACCCGCACCGGCTTTGCCGAAACGGTTCGCATCGCGGCCTCCATGGCCGCGATGCAGTCCGGCATGGGCAGCAATGCACGAACCTGTGCCCCGCTGAAGATTCTGCAGGCCATATCATGCTCCCTCGTAGAGCTTGTTGAAGTTTTCAATACACTATCGTGTTTTCTGGTTGCGGAAACTGCAAATGTAGATCGTGGCCTAGCCATTTCAGCGCATTCCACTGGATCAAAGACATTTGTTGCGTGGACTGAAATAGGCACTGAGCACCAAACGCAAGTCTCTGCAAGCATCGGAAAACCATCACTACGAAAAGCCTGGAGCCCGTGGGGAGAGCTCACGCCAATCCCCGCCATGCCAGCACCACCCACGCAAGACAGGAGCAAGGGCGCCGCGGGCCCGACGCTGCAGCTGCTGAGCGATTGTGCGACGCCTTCCACGACCTCCGGCTTGCTCTCAGTACAGTCCTGTATATAATTGTTTCCGTGCCATACACGAGACACGGAACACTCATGCGACTTAGCAACGGGCTCATGCAGCGAATTACGCCGCCGACTATGACCGGCCGCTGTGCTGTACCCGCTCCGTTACTGTCTGCCTGGAAATGTCCCGATGTCCCCTGCCGAATTCCGCTATAGCACCCGATTCACTGTCACCGGCGAAGCCGACCCGCAACTGCCCGCACGCGTGATCGGCCTGATTGCGACTCTCAATGTCCTGCCGCTGGACTTTCGCTGCCAGCAGGCCGGCCACGACCGGTGTCGCATCAGCATGCTGGTGGATGGAGGTGATGAAACCTTCCGACGGCGCATCGCAAGCCAGTTGCTCAGGATTCCCACGGTCATTTCGGCTCGGGCCGAACTGCGGGCCGCGCGCATCCCGACGAATGAGGGGGCCAGCGCCTCGGCGCGACATGCCGCATAGTCAATGGACACCCGCTTGTTGCCCGCAACGTGCGCGAGCCCCTGCCTGATCGCTGTATTTCCCCGGCCTGTGCATGACGCTGGGGATGGCGTCCGGTAACAGCATTGGTGTGCGCCGGGCCCAGCGGATGATCTTGGGAGAATTCGCCGGAATCGCCCTGGTTGGGGCCAGCGCGACGCAGGGTGTGGACGTATCTTTACCGCATCAAAAGAAAGTCATAGTTCCTGCTTGCACTCACAACTGTTCCTCGCTGCGAGCATGGTGGGTCGCGGCGTCCGCCAGCCAGTCGGCCATGAATGGTGCATAGCTGACATCGACCAGCAGACGGAAATCAGCGGCGGCGAAGCGCTGGATCAGGACCGTCACCGATTGGGCAAACGGCACGCGGCAGGCCATGCCTGGCTCGAGGCCGTGCAGGTTGCCGCCGCTGCTCAGCACATCAACGGCTGCGGGCCCCGTCAGGCGGAAGCAGGCCTGCCTGGCGGAGATGTCTGTGACGAGCCAGCCGCCGCCCGGAGCATCGGCCGCGGACACCCGCCCCGTCAGCAACCAGGCGTGCGGTTCGATATGCGCGCAGGCCAGTTGCCC
>JBFKXW010000460.1:0-1910 GCA_041637915.1 Pseudomonadales bacterium
CACCCAGTCTCCCACCTGCAGGGTGTCCGGATCGCCCAGCTTCACCGGAGTCAGGTTGTCGGCGTCCACCTGCAGCACGGCAATGTCCGCGCGCTCATCCATCCCGATCAGTTTGGCGGGGAGTTCGCGACGGTCAACAAACTTGACCAGGATTTCATCCGCATCCTTCACAACGTGCGCATTGGTGAGAATGCGACCCTCTTCGGATACCACGAAACCGGAGCCCATGCCCCGCCGCGGCTGTGCCTGCGGCTGGCCGGGCAACGCAAATGGCAGCCCGAAGCGCTTGAACATCTCCGGAAGCCCCGGCATGTCATGCTGACCCGGCTGGCCCTGCCAGTTCGCGGGCGACTGACTGCCACGGGATTCGACACTGATGTGCACAACGGCAGCAGCGTTCTCGCGCACGATGTCCCGGAAAGCGGGTAGCTGGTCGTGCGCCCATACGGTCGTGCCGGACAGCAGCGCGAAGAGCAGCCAGCATCCGGCAAACACATTTCTTGCGTGGGTTGCGTTCACGGTAACCTCCCTGAAAGTGAACCTGTCGCGTTAGTGCCAGCCTGTACGAAAAAGTTCCCTGCCCGGTGGTTCAGCCGTTGGCAATCTCCTCAAGCTCCAGCCAGCGTTCCGTAGCCTGATCAAGCTCCGTCTGCCAGTCCGCGAGCTGTTGCAGTTTGTCCTGAACTTCCTCATGCGGGAGCGAGTAGAAATCCGGCTCCGCGCTCTCCTCCTGCAAGGCGTGAATGGACGTTTCCAGCTCTGCAATCCGTTCCGGGAGCGCAGACAGTTCCTGCTGCTCCCGGTAGCCCAGCTTGCGGCGGGCGGCACCTGCAGGGGGAGCGGCTCCCCCCTTCCGGCTGCCAGATCCCGTATTCTGCTCGTCGGTGGCTGCCAGCGCGCGTCCGCGCCGTGCCCAGTCCGAATACCCTCCGACATACTCCTGGATACCACCATCGGCCTCGAACACCAGCGTACTGGTTACGACATTGTCCAGAAACGCACGGTCGTGACTGACAACAATCAAGGTGCCCGGATACTCCACCAACTGCTCTTCAAGCACCTCGAGCGTTTCGACATCCAGATCATTTGTGGGCTCATCGAGCACCAGCAGGTTGGAAGGCTGGGCGAACAATCGGGCCAGGATGACGCGGTTCCGTTCTCCACCGGACAGCGCCTTGACCGGCGTCATGGCCCGCTTTGGGCTGAACAGGAAACCGGTGAGGTAACCGATCACGTGGCGCGGCTTGCCGTTCACCTGTACGAAGTCACTGCCATCATTGATGTTCTGTGCCACCGTGCGCTCCGGATCCAGTTCCTGCCGGAACTGATCGAAGTAGCCGACCTCGAGGTTGGTGCCATGTTTGACGGTTCCGGTCTCCGGGGCCAGTTCCCCGAGCAGGATCCGCAGCAGGGTGCTCTTTCCGACACCATTATTCCCCACCAGACCAATGCGGTCGCCCCGCAGGATCTTCAGGGACATCGGCGGGATGACCTGCTTGTCGCCGAATGCCAGGGAAATATTCTTGGCGGTGATGACTTTCCGGCCTGAGCGGTCTGCGTCCTCTATGTGAATCCGTGCCTTGCCGGGCGGCTTGATGCGCTGCGCACGTACTTCGCGCATCGCTTTCAGCGCACGGACACGCCCCTCGTTGCGCGTTCTGCGGGCCTTGATGCCCTGCCGGATCCAGCTCTCTTCCTCGGCCAGGCGCTTATCGAACAGTGCGTTTTCCTTTTCCTCATCCGCAAGCGCTTTTTCCTTGCGTCGCAGGAAATCCTGATAGTTGCCCGGCCAGCTGATCAGCTTGCCGCGATCCACCTCGACGATGCGGGTCGCCAGCTTGTCGATAAAGGTACGGTCATGGCTGATGAACAGGACGGCACCGGGCCAGCCTCGTACAGCCGCTCCGCCC
>JBFKXW010000461.1:0-1898 GCA_041637915.1 Pseudomonadales bacterium
GCATGCGTGACCGGATTCTGCGTGGCAATCACGAAAAACGGCTGTGGCAGCGGTCGGGTCTGCCCTTCCACGGTCACCTGGCGCTCCTCCATGGCTTCCAGCAACGCGCTCTGTGTCTTCGGGGTCGCACGGTTGATTTCATCGGCCAGCACGACCTGCGCGAACACCGGCCCCTCGTGGAATCGGAAACTGCCGCTCTCCCGCTCATAGATGGATACCCCCAGGATGTCTGCCGGGAGCAGATCGCTGGTGAACTGGACCCGGTTGTAGGACAGTCCCAGCACCCGCGCCAGTGCCTGCGACAGGGTGGTCTTGCCCATGCCGGGAAGATCTTCCATCAGCAGGTGTCCACCGGCCAGCAGGCACGCCAGCGAAAGCCGGACCTGCTCCTCCTTGCCCAGCACCACCTTGCCCACCGTGGCAATGGCGGTTTCGATCTCGGTACGGCTCATGAGGCAGTCTCCAACGCGGCCCGCAGCCCACGACAAAGGTCATCCTGGATGTCCGCGACATCCTCCAGACCGACCGCGACCCGGACCAGGTTACTGCGAATCCCGGCTGCGTCGCGCTCCTCCTGCGTGAGCTTGCCGTGCGTCGTCGTCGCCGGGTGCGAGATCGTCGTTCGCACATCGCCGAGGTTGGCGGTAATGCTTAACAGACGGGTGGCATCAATGAAACGCCAGGCAGCGTCCTGATCGCCCACCACCTCGAAGGACAGTACAGCCCCATACAGGGGTTCCTCCAGATCACTGCGTAACTGCGCACAGGCCAGCCCATGGTGCGGGTGGGATTCCAGTCCCGGGTAATGCACCGTGTGGATGCCGTCCTGCGCGGCCAGCCAGCGGGCCAGCTTCATGGCGCGCTGGCACTGTGCCTGCATGCGCAGGGAAAGCGTCTCCAGACCGCTCTGGAACACCCAGGCATTGAACGGGCTCATCGCGGCGCCACCCGTGCGCAGAAAAGCGTAGACGTCCTCCATCACAGCATCCGAACCGCAGATCACGCCACCGATACAGCGGCCCTGACCGTCGAGATACTTGGTCGCCGAGTGCAACGCGATGTCGGCGCCATATTCCACCGGGCGCTGTAGCGCCGGGGTCAGGAAAACGTTGTCCACGATCAGTTTCGCGCCGGCATCGTGGACGATGTCCGCCACCTGGCGGATATCGGACACATGGCAGAGCGGGTTTGAGGGTGTCTCCAGATAAGCCAGCTTGGTGTTCTTGCGCATGGCGGATTGCCAGGCGTTGTAATCCTTCTGCGGCACGAACGTGGTTTCGATGCCCGCCCGGCGCAGAAACTTGTTCAGCAACATATGCGTATTGCCAAACACGGAACGCGAGCAGACGACATGGTCCCCGGCCTGCAGCAGGCCCATGAAGGTGGTCAGGATGGCCGACATCCCGGATGCGGTGGCCACGCCGCGCTCCATGCCCTCCAGTGCGGCCATGCGTTGCTCGAAAGCGCGCACGGTCGGATTCGTGAAGCGCGAGTAGATGTTACCCGGCTCTTCCATCGCGAAACGTGCCGCTGCTTCGCGGGCACTGGTGAAGACAAAACTGGAGGTCGCGTAGATCGGCTCGCGATGCTCCCCTTCCACCGAGCGGATTTCTCCGGCACGAATCGCCAGGGTGTCGGGCCGACAGCCATCCAGCACCGAGCGCAAACGCTCGGCACGGTCCAGCTTGGGGTCATTGCGGTTGCTCATGAATATCAATCAGTCGTTGTTGTGCAGTTCGATAGCAGCATCGGTTTCAGGTTCCGGGTTTCGACGCATTTTTTCTGCATCGCTCCGATCCCGTGCAATCTGCTTGAGATAACGCTGATTGACGTCTCCCGTGATGTATTCGCCGTTAAAAACAGAGCAGTCGAATGTTTTCACCTCCGGATTGCCCTCC
>JBFKXW010000462.1:0-1896 GCA_041637915.1 Pseudomonadales bacterium
CGGGCCAAGAAGCACCTGCAGGGCATGTCCCGGCAGGCGATCATGGCGTACGGTGCACTGATCATGAGTCCGTTTGCGATTCAGGCGAAGCTCGGCACGACCGGCAAGACCCGCCCGCCCTTTAATGTGGTGATATCGAATGTGCCCGGGCCCAGCCAGAAGCTGTATTTTCGGGGTGCAGAACTGCTGGCAACCTATCCTCTGTCCATTCCGATACATGGGCAGGCGTTCAACATCACGCTGCAGAGTTATGCCGACACACTGAACTTTGGCTTTATCGGTTGCAGCAGATCCGTCCCCCACCTGCAGCACATGGCGGTGTACGCGCAGGATGCACTGCAGGAACTGGAGGCGGTTCTATCCTGATGGCCAGGCGGAATCTGCGCCGGCCGCGCGTCAGTGATGGGATGCAACAGGCCGGGAGCTATGCGGCATGGCGCGCGGCAGCGGAAGAGGCCGATGCGCAATCAGGCGCAATGAACTGGCGTCGTGAAGAAGAGTCTCCGCATCTTTCTGTCGACCTGCTGCGCTCGGACATGGTCCGGCTGCGGGCACTGCGTGCGCAGGAGGACCCGCTCGCCATCCAGGAAGTGTTGCAGGAAAGCCTGTACCGGCATCAGGGTGACATCGTCAATCCGGCGTTGTACCAACCCGCCCATGCCGGCACCAAGTTCCTGATTGAAGAGTTCCTCGACTGCATCGAGGACACCCTGCACTACCTCGCGGACACGACATTCCCCACCCTGCCCACCGTCCACAAGCTGCAGGCCTTCGAGCATGCCGCGAACAATCTCGGTGAGACCGCATTGCTGCTGTCGGGTGGTGCATCCATGGGCTTTTTCCACCTGGGTGTCGTGAAGGCCCTGCTGGAGCAGGACCTGCTGCCGGAGGTCATTTCCGGGGCCAGCATGGGGGCACTCATCGGGGGCGGCGTCTGCAGTCGAACCACGGAGGAACTGCGCGCATTGTTTGCCGACCTCGACAGCGTGTATCGCTTAGGGATCCGTTTTCACCGCCCCACCGAAATCTGGCGCACCCGCACACTGCTCGACCACCGGCAACTGCTGACCTGCGCGCGCGAAAATATGGGCGATGAAACCTTTGCGGAGATGTGGGAGCGCACGGGTCGCAAGTTCAGTGTTTCGGTGTCGCCCCACCGTGCCCGCCAGAAACCCCGGGTGCTGAGTTATCAGACTTCTCCGCACGTGCTGGCCGCCCAGGGTGTACTGGCATCCTGCGCAATCCCCGGGGTGTTTCAACCGGTCACGCTGCATGCCCGCGATGCAGATGGCATCGTCCGTCCCTATTTACCCACGGAACGCTGGGTGGATGGCACCTTTCAGGGAGACCTGCCGATGAAGCGCCTGGGGCGCATTTTCAACGTCAATCACTTCATCGTCAGCCAGACCAACCCGCACGCGGTGCCCTTTCTGGCCGCCCGCAGCGCGCGCGGCCCACTGGCGCTGGCGGCCGATCTGGGCCTCTCCTCCGCCCGGGTGCAGACTGCGCAGGTGATCAAGGTGCTGCAGGCCAGAATGATTCATCCTCTTGCCCAGAATGTGATGGAGCACACAC
Source organism: Pseudomonadales bacterium (assembly GCA_041637915.1). Lineage (GTDB taxonomy): Bacteria > Pseudomonadota > Gammaproteobacteria > Pseudomonadales > JBFGWM01 > JBFJWR01. The sequence goes on from JBFKXW010000462.1 coordinate 1,576, forward strand.
GCCTGCTGGTCGAACAGGAGTATCGTGGGGACGTGAACATCCACCCGCCGATCAGCCCCTGGATGTACCGGCGGATGCTGCGGAATCCGAGTGTGGAGGATTTGCGCCACTACATCGCGCTCGGGGAGCGCGCCACCTGGCCCAAACTGGCGCTGATCCGGAACCAGGTGCGCATCCGCCAAACACTGAAAACGTGTATTCTGAAAATGCAGCAGGCGGGCTGCTGACCTGCTGCCGTGACCAACGGAGACCCGAGATGAGCGACGTACCTGCCTATGTACAGTCCCTGCTGCTGAACAACAGCCTGTTTTCGCAGCTCAA
>JBFKXW010000463.1:0-1890 GCA_041637915.1 Pseudomonadales bacterium
GCTCCGTCCAATCGGCTTCGACCACGATGCGGAGTCCTCCGCCCCCGCTTTCACGTTGCCGCCGCGTGGTGCGTGCAAGGCGGGCGGCGGGCATCGGTTGTGCCGGGGTGGTCTGTTCGGGTCATGAGGCGCGCGATATTCGTAACCAGTGCGCGCCCCCTTTCCGGATTGTGACTCCCGGGATCCGGCCGGAACGTGTACAGGATGATCAGAAACGGACCGTCAGTGTGTCCGAGGCCTTTGCCAATGGCGCAGACTACATCGTCGTCGGCAGGCCGGTTATCAAGGCAGCGCAGCCGGAAAAAGTGGTTGAGCAGATTCAGGAAGAGATTCACCGTCATTTTCCGGACTAGTGCCGCGAGGTATTCGTAGGCCATGAAGACGCCTGACTGCTCAGAACTGCCCGACAGCCTGCGTGAACTGGTAGAGGCGGGCTGGAAGCGCTTCGAGCAGGCGCGCGAGAAGGAATCGCTTTCCTGGCCGGAAGATCTGCCGGAGGGGTTCTGGCAGGAGCTGGCGCGGGTCTGGGCCGGCAGTGAGTTCGTGCTGGACAACTGCGTGCGTCGGCCGGCGATGTTTCTGGAACTGATCGCCACGGGCCGGTTGTTTGCTGCCGCCGGTGCGGATTCAATCCGCGCCGCACTGAACGAAGCCATCCCAGATGCGGAGGATGAGCCGGCTCTGCGCAAGTTGTTCCGGCAGTTCCGGGCGCGCGAAATGCTGCGCATCATCTGGCGTGATTTCAGTCGTCGGGCCTCGTTTGAAGACACCGTGGAGGATATGTCCTCCCTTGCAGAAGCCTGCATCAGCGGAGCGCTGGATGCCCTCTATCCCCTGTACTGCGCCCGACTGGGTACACCGTGCAGCCGTAAAGGTATTGCGCAGCAACTGGTCGTGGTGGGAATGGGGAAACTGGGCGCACGGGAACTCAATGTCTCTTCCGATGTGGATCTGATGTTTTTCTTCCCGGAGGAAGGGGAAACCAATCACCCCGAACGACCGATGGACAATCAGGCGTATTTCATCCGGCTGGGGCAGGCGGTGATCAATCTGCTCAACCAGCGTGATGCGGACGGATTTGTTTTCCGGGTGGATATGCGGTTGCGTCCGTTTGGGGAGAGTGGCGCGCTCGCGATCAGTTTTGCCACAGCTGAAGAGTACTACGAGGATCAGGGTCGCGAGTGGGAGCGCTACGCGCTGATCAAGGCCCGTGTTGTGGCGGGCGACCTGCAGGCCGGGCAGCGGTTGCTCGAGTCTCTGCGGCCGTTTGTGTATCGCCGCTATGTCGATTACAGCGCGTTCGAGGCCCTGCGCTCGATGAAGTCGCTGATCAATCAGGAGGTGCGGCGCAAGGGGCTCGACGAGGATGTGAAACTCGGCCGCGGCGGGATTCGCGAGGTGGAGTTCATCGTGCAGGTGTTCCAGTTGATTCACGGCGGACGTGACGAGCGCCTGCAGGATCCGCGACTGCTGCCAGTCCTGGAGTATCTCGGTGAGGCCGGCTGGCTTCCCGCAGAGGTCGTGGTCTCGCTGCGCGCTGCCTACGTTTTTCTGCGTAATACCGAGCACGCCATTCAGGGGCTGGCGGACCAGCAGACGCAATCGCTGCCGGGGGAAGCCCTTGCGCGCGCGCGGGTGGCATGGACTGTCGGGTTTGATGCGGTACCGGATTTTCTTCGTACGCTCAAACGCCATCGTGACGAGGTATCACGACATTTCGCTGCCATTGTTGCCGAGGAGCGCGCGACTGCGCGCATCAGCCCGCAGGCACAGGAAGATGCCTGGCATGTGCTTTGGAACCGGCCCGGCGAGCCTGCTTTCGCCCTCGCTGCTCGTGTGGCCGGGGAGCATCTGGGTGAAGCGGCTGGCGCGGTGCTGGCCAGCCTGGAA
>JBFKXW010000464.1:0-1886 GCA_041637915.1 Pseudomonadales bacterium
CACGAAACCGATGGTGGCCACCGTGACCGCACTGGAAGACTGCACCACGCCGGTTGCCAGGAAACCGGAGAACAACCCCCGGCGAGGAGACGCCGTGGCTGCATGCAGGACCCGCCGCAGACTGGGCCCGGCAGCCTGCATCAGGCCCTGGGTCATCAGACTCATGCCGAGCAGAAACAAGCCAACGCCGCCAGCGAACGCGCCCCACATCGCCAGGGTCATGGGTTCATGGGTCCATCAATTTGCACGATAACGCCTACATCTGTTCTTGGTCCCGCCAACGACAGGCACCGTTCTTGTCATCAGTAACCACCGGGATATTGCGCCAGCGCCGCCTGCAACTCCATCTGCACCGCCTTGCGCAGGGAGGCCGGTCCCAGTACTTCCACATGCTGGCCATGCCGCAGGATATCCATCACCAGTTCCGTCTGATTGGAGTACGGCAATTTGAGCAGATAGGTGCCATCGAGCTGCGGGTCCCCCTGCTGCTCCGGGTGCCAGTGCTCACTGCGAACCCAACGAGCCCGCTCAGGGGAAAACTTCAGGGTGGCGATTTCGGTCGCGTTGCCGCCGAAGATACCGTAGCCAGCCGCGAAGGTCTTGTCGAGCTGACGATCCGAGACATCACGCGCCTTACGTTCCACCACGCGTACATTGCTGACCACATCAAGCGAGAAGCTGCGCAGGTCATTGCGCAGGTGGCACCAGGTGTCGAGATACCAGTTGTCCCGATAGTGAACCAACCGCTGGGGTGATACCGTGCGTTCAGTCGTTTCATCGCGACGACGATTGTAGTGATCGAAGCAAAGGCGACGGCGTTGCAACAAGGCCGTTGCGATCCGCTGAAAAACGCGCTCGTCGGTATGGCGTGCGGCCTGTGGCAGCAGGCGGATTCTTTTACGAAGTTCATCGGAGGTGTGCTCGCCCTCCTCCAGCAGGGTCACAATCCGCGCCCGGATGGGCTCAATATGCTTACTCAGAAATCCTTCGGCCAGCCCTGCCAGGAGCGCCTCGGCGGTCAGGAGCGCATGTAACTCCTCGGCGTTGAACCAGAGGCCCGGCAATTCGAACTCAATGCAGCCCTCCTCATTACGCAGGTAGCGGTAGCCGCCCAGGGAGCGATCGAACTCAATTGGCGCGCCCATGCGGGAGCGCAGGTATTCCAGATCGCGTTTGAAGGTCGCCGCAGAGATCTCCAGATCTTCCAGGAGCTTCTGCTTGCTGACAGCGCGGTAAGTCTTCAGCAGGTCATCAATGCGGTAGAAGCGTTCCGTGCGTTCCATGTCCAGTGGCGCCGCTGATCCAATCAGGGTGCCTTTCAGTATAAGGCAAGCGCCTGCCGGACCGGGACCCACTGCCCGTCAGGCGGTCAGCCTGCCGGCCCGATAGTCGGCCACTGCCTTGTCAATCTCCTCCACGGTATTCATCACGAACGGACCGTAATGCTGAAGGGGCTCACGGAGTGGCATCCCATAGAGCAGCAACACACCAACCCCTTCAGGACGCGCCTGCAACCGCAGTGTATCCCCGGCACCGAGTTGGGCCAGTGCATGCGCCGGCACAACACCCGGCGCGCACTGTAGCGCGCCCTGGTAGACGTACACAAAACCCTGCATGCGCGGCTCGACCGGCAGTTCCAGCACTTCCCCACCGTTCAGGCGTAGATCGAGATAGTGCGGCAACGTGGTGCGCGGTGGCGCCGGCGACTGGATGATCTTCCCGGCAATCTGCGGTGTGCCGGCGATCACCCGCGCGGTACCGCCGCCGGGGAGTGCCACGCTGGGAATCTGCGTCGCGGGGATATCCCACCAGTCCGGCGCGCGCATCTTCTCGGCCGCCGGCAGATTCAGCCACAGCTGAAAACCATGCAGCCGGGCACTGTCCAG
>JBFKXW010000465.1:0-1883 GCA_041637915.1 Pseudomonadales bacterium
ACCCGGCGGCGAGGCCACCATCGTGGCACTCTCGGAACTGCTCGGGCGTGACGTGCTGGAACTGGACGAGGAACATGGCGAAGTGAAGCCCCGCACAGTGGCAGTGATCCGCGAGGCTGAATGCATTGGCTGCACCAAGTGCATTCAGGCCTGCCCGGTGGATGCCATCCTGGGCGCCGCCAAGATGATGCATACCGTCATCGAATCCGAATGCACGGGTTGTGACCTGTGCGTGGAGCCCTGCCCGGTGGACTGCATCGACATGATCGAGATTCCGGAAACCACGCAGTCCTGGCATTACCGGCTGCCCGGTAAAAACACCCACCTGATCGCGACGGATCAACGCGGGAGCGTCGGCGCATGAACCTGATTGCCCGCGCCCTGCAATGGGGTGTTCACCCGCCGGAAAACAAGTCCCAGTCCACGGCGGCACCGATCCAGATGGCACCGCTGCCCAGCCGGCTGATCCTGCCGGTGCAGCAGCACATTGGAGCACCCGCCGAGGCGGTGGTGCAGGTGGGCCAGCGTGTGCGGAAAGGGGAAGTGATTGCAGAGGCCAGCGGCTTCGTCAGTGCACCCGTCCATGCGCCAACCTCCGGCACCGTCACTGCAATCTGCGACCATGCGGTCCCGCATCCATCCGGTCTCGCAGAACCCTGTGTACTGATCGAAACCGATGGTCTGGATGAATGGGTGGAGCGCCACCCCCTGCCCGACCCGGACAGCCAGCCCGCTGAGACAATCCTCGCGCATATCCGCGCCTGCGGCATTGCGGGACTGGGCGGTGCCGGCTTCCCGACTGCCGTAAAGCTGGGTTCCGGCACCCAGAACAGCATCGACACCCTGATTCTGAACGGCGTCGAATGCGAGCCCTATATTACGGCTGATGACCGGCTGATGACGGAGCGCGCCGGCAAAGTGCTGGAAGGCGCAAGGTTGCTGGCCCGGCTGGTCCGGCCCCAGCGCACGCTGGTGGTGGTCGAGGACAATAAGGCCGAGGCCATTGCAGCGCTGCAGGCGGCAAATGCCGATCACGCCGCGGACATTCGTGTGAGTCCGACAAAGTATCCATCCGGCGGCGAAAAGCAGACGATCCAGATTGTGACGGGTCGTGAGGTGCCACACGGTGGCATCCCGGCGGACATCGGCGTGGTCTGCGTAAACGTCGGCACCGCCGCCGCAGTACGGGATGCCGTGTTCGAAGGAACGCCGCTGATCAGCAGAGTCGTCACCCTGACCGGCAACGCGCTGACCCGGCGCGGCAACTTCGAGGTATTGCTGGGCACGCCCATTGAGGAAATGCTGGCCCATTGCGGCCTGCAGGCCGACCAGCTGGACCGGCTGATCATGGGCGGCCCGATGATGGGATTCACCCTGCCCGCGCAGACGCTGCCGGTCGTGAAAACCACCAACTGCATCCTCGCCAGTGCGGTCGGTGAACTGAAAACGCCCGGGCCGGAACAGCCCTGCATTCGCTGTGGCCTGTGCGCCGAGGCCTGCCCTGCTGCGCTGCTCCCGCAGCAGTTGTACTGGTATGCAAAGGCCAATGAACTGGAGCGGGCGGAAAAGCACCACCTGTTTGACTGCATCGAATGCGGAGCCTGCGCCTACGTGTGCCCCAGCAACATCCCGCTGGTGCAGTACTACCGCTATGCGAAGGGGGAAATTCGCCACGCCGAGCAGGAGCGCATCAAGGCGGAGCGCTCGCGGGAGCGATTCGAGTTCCGCAAGGAACGGCTGGCGCGTGAAGAAGCCGAGAAGGAAGCCAAGCGGCGGGAAAGGCGGGAAGCCGCCAAGCGCAAGGCAGAAGAAAAAGCCCGCCAGGAAGGTGCTGACCCCGCTGCCGGCGTGCAGGCCCTCGCACCGGAGATCGCGGCGGCGGT
>JBFKXW010000466.1:0-1873 GCA_041637915.1 Pseudomonadales bacterium
CGAGGTCCGGGCGGAGGACCCCCCCACGTTCCAAGATATGCGCGAGGCGCTTGAGGCCCGGCAGCGACGGGATCGTGCGGTGCAGGCGTTCGCCGAGAAGGTTGAGGAACTCAGTGCGCTGGCCTTTGAAAGTGGTGATCTGCAGGAACCCGCGCAGGTGCTGAACCTGAAGATCCTGAAAACCGGTTTTTTTGATCGGGAAGGCGCCACGGTGGAAGCGGAAGCCCCGTACGCAGAACTGATCGCCAATCGCCGGTTCCGCGATTACGTCTTCTCAGCGGAAGTGCTGGAGGAAGGGCTGAACAGTGATGTGATCGAGCCGGAAGAGGGTCGTGCCGTGGTGGTTCGGGTCCGCGAGCGCAAGGCGGCTCATCCGCTGCCGTTTGAAGCCGTGCAGGAGCAGATCATTGCCACCATGCGCCGTGAACGGGGTGCCCGACAGGCCGAAGCACTGGGCAAGAAACTGCTGAAGGAACTGCAGGAAGGCGGCGCAGCGGGCAGTATCGCAGCGCGAGAGGCGCTGTCCTGGGAAAATCGCAGTCAGGTCCAGCGCGGTACCCGCGACGTGCCGCCGCGCGTTCTGGAGCGCGCCTTCTCCATGGATCGTCCCGCGGCTGCGCAGAAGACCATGGAATTGCTGCCACTGGCCAACGGGGATCAGGCGATCGTGGTGGTGTCAGGTGTGCATGAAGGCAAGACGCTCGACAAGTACACCAATTCCGAAATTGCCCGACTGTATGACTTCCATGCCAACGTGCGCGGTGCTTTGCATTTTTCCGCACTGCAGAATGCACTGGAGCAGGATGCCGACGTCAGGAAGTTCTGACCACCACTGCGCTGGCAGGGCGCCCGGCAGGCGTCGCGGATCGCGGCGCAATCTCCATCCCTTCGGGCAGTCCCTACCAGAAGGTTTCGCAACTTGCAGTGGTTAGCGGTCGTCCGGGAACATGCCCATGGCATGATAACCGGCATCTACATGGACCACTTCACCGGTAATACCGCTTGCCATGCCTGAGCACAGGAATGCTGCGGTGTTTCCCACTTCCTCAATCGATACGTTGCGGCGCAGGGGTGCTGTTTGTGCGTTGCGGCTCAGCATGCTGCGGAAGTCCTTGATGCCGGCCGCGGCGAGTGTCTTGATCGGGCCAGCCGAGATGGCGTTCACCCGGACACCCCGCGGACCCAGGTCTGCGGCGAGGTAGCGGACGTTGGCTTCCAGACTCGCCTTGGCCAGCCCCATGACGTTGTAATTGGGGATGACACGTTCTGCGCCAAGATAACTGAGCGTCAGCACGGCCGCATCTGCGCTGAACTGGTCCTGCAGCGCCTTGGCGAGTGCGGTCAGGCTGTACACGCTGATATCGTGCGCAATCTGGAAGCCTTCCCGGGTCGCGGCGGAAACGTAGTCTGGCCCCAGTTCATGACCGGGCGCGAAGCCGACAGAGTGCACCAGAATATCCAGTTGCGGCAGGGTATCGCGAAGGCCTGAAGCGACTGCCTCGATGTCCTGGTCCGACGCAACATCGCAGGGCAGCACGGTGTCACAGTCCAGTCGCGCCGCGAGATCCTCCACCCGGCTGCGCAGCTTCTCGTTCTGGTAGGTGAGCGCGATGCGCGCACCTTCCCGGTGCATGGCTTCAGCGATGCCCGTGGCGATGGAACGTGGGCTGGCCACGCCGACAATGAGTGCGGTTTTGTCCTGCAGCATGCCCATTCAGTCTCTCCTTCAACAGTTGAGCAACATTTTAGCTGCTGACTACAATGGGCGTTCGCCGGGTCGAGCGGAAAACCCTTTTCGGCCGATACCGCAACCTGGGTGCAGGCAAATCACAGGAACCCCTGATCATGACGGAGAAATGGACCACCGACGACA
>JBFKXW010000467.1:0-1865 GCA_041637915.1 Pseudomonadales bacterium
GCCGCTTCCACGCGCGGGAAATTCTCGCCGGGCATGTGCTGCCTGCGATGATGGCGGGTCGTGTATTGCTGGTTGCGGCGAGCAGTCAGTACACACAGCCTCGCTTCGAGGTGCCCACCTCACCGGCCTGGGGGGTGTTCAGTCAACTGGAGTTCCATGCCTACGCACTGGAAACACTGCTTGCAGACCGTGCGCCGCAGCGTCCTTCGGTTGGGATGCGGGGTCTGCTGATTCTGCTCGTCGGCCTGTCCACGGGGTTGCTGGCCACCCTGCTGATCGACCGCGTTGGGCTCTGGCTCCTGCTGGTTGCCGGCTCGCTCGTTGTGGCGGTCTGGTGGAGTAGTTTTTCGTGGGCGTTGTTTTCGCTGCCACTGATTTTGATGCTATTGACGGTGTTTGGCGTGGTGACCGTGTACCGGCTGGAACTCGCACGCAGTCGGAGCCGCATTGTGCAGAACCTCCTGATGCAGTCTGCACAGCGCGCGCAGGAGCGGTTGCGACAGGAAAGCGCCGATGCAGAGCAGGAGTGGAATCGCATCATTGTGATGGTTTCCCAGATGCTGAATCTGGAACGGTCCATTTTTCTCATGGTGCGACAGGATGACCATTATGTGCACGAGGTGGCAGCACTCCGTTGCTCGGTGGAGGACATCCGAGAACAACGGCGCGATTATCACCGCGCGCCCTATACCGATGCGATCGAGGCACGTGGTCTGATCCAACTGGAGCACCGCATGTTTCTGAGTGAACCAGCGGAGGGCGCGAAGGACCAGCAATTCATGTTGCCGATCCTGCTGGAGGGTGATCTGCAGGGGTTCTGGTGTCTCACTGTGGCGCCGGAGCGCTTCTCCGGTCTGCCAGCGCTCGAGAGTGAAGTGAAGCCGTTTGCCGATCAGATTGCTCAGCGGATGGTGCACATGGCGTACCAGCAGCGCATGCAGGCTGCCGGCGAATCACCGGAGCGATATGAGCGCAAGCGGGAGGAGTTTTTCCCTGAACTGCGATTGCGCGCAGTGATCACGCTGCTGGAAAACCGGTTGACACAGTATGAGAACGTATTTGGCGGGCTGACGACCGCGACGATCGTCTATGACATTTTTGGACGGGTGCAGCAGGTCAATCAGCGGATGCTGGAACTGCTCGGGAACAGTGGGTGGCAACCCTACCAGATGACGGCCCTGGAGATGCTGGTCGCGCTGGCCGTCGTTCCCCTGGAGGAGGCGCGCAATCAACTGCGTCGTCTGGTCGTCGGCCGGGCCACGGTCACACTGCCTGATTTCATCCACATCGGAAAAAAAGCCTATCAGTTGGTGTTGTCGCCCGTGCTGACCAAAGAAGAGCGGGAAGGTGAGCAGTCGGGTGTGGGCGTGGGCAGCCGGGTGATCCTGTTTGAACTCGTCGATGCGAGCACAATGGAGACGCAGACACAGGGCCGTGACCATGTACTCGGGCTCATTGTTGAGAATCTTCGCAGTCACAGCACGGCGCTGATGATGGTGAAGCGGCTGCTGGGCAATGAGCGACTCTCACCCGAGCAACGGCAAGATGCGCTGGATCGGTTCGGACAGACCGTCCAGATTCTGCTGGAGGATGTGGATCATGCCAGCGATGCCCTGATGGACTCCGTGGCATCCGGCGGCGGAAGGGTCTATTCGCTGCAGGTGGGCCGCTTTATCAATGAACGGGTGGCGCAGTTACGCCATTCGACACCAGGGAAAGACCTGGCAGTGCAGGTGGAGCAGCCCGCCCTACCGCTGTTTGTCCTGGCTGCGCCGGACGCACTGGCGTCCGGTATGGATGCCATCCTGAAACTGGTCGCTGAGGACGCCCGGGAGCAGGGAGAGGTGGTGATCCGCGTCACCGAC
>JBFKXW010000468.1:0-1860 GCA_041637915.1 Pseudomonadales bacterium
AGATGCTGAACCTGCGGCTGACCCCGTCGGCTTATCAGCGTGCGGTGGTGCTGTCGGAATATTTCAGCCCGGACAATGCCGTTGAAGCCGGCATCCTGGATGTGGTCGTGGAGCGTGCGGCGCTGATGGACACGGCACAGAAAATGGCGGCCCAGTTCGGTGAGCAACTGGATGCGCGCGCCCATGAGATCAGCAAGCTGCGCATTCGCGATGCGGTGATTCGACGCATCCGTCGCTCGGTGCCACTCGACCTCAAGGACGCCCTGATGATGGGGTTGCGGACGTTGGTGAAGTCGAAAACGGGTAAATAATCTCCGGGCGCATGATCTGTGTGATGTTATTTTTTCTGGATATCTGGAAACAGGGAAAGTCTCAAAACGCTCGAAAACCAGCAGAAACGCCATACACTTAGGGGACAGCTCCCGGATCGCAAGGAATGGCTACTGTGGCACGCACACGGAATGGTTTCGCCATCAGTTGTGTCGCCGTCATGACGGGGGTGCTTGCCGCCCTCGCACAGGCGGCAACACCGTTACCCGGGCAGGTTCAGCCCGGACAGATCGAGCGTCAGTTTGAGCAGCGTGAAGAACCGCAGTTGCGCCCCGGCGTGCCGCAACTGCAACAGCGCCAGCAGCAGGCGCCGGACAACGCCGACGACATCCGCTTTTTCCTGAAACGGATTGAACTGCATGGCGTGCAACGCTATCCGCAGGATGCCCTGCAGCGCGAATATGCGCCGTTACTGAATCGCGAGGTGTCCCTCGGTGAGGTGTATGCGCTGGCACGCCGACTGACCGCGCGCTATCGCAACGACGGTTATATCCTCTCGCGTGTGGTCGTGCCTGCGCAGGAAGTCGACAGTGGTGTTGTGCGGCTGGAAGCCTTTGAAGGATATGTTTCCGGCATAGAGTTTCGCGGCGCATCGGTCGGTGACAATGACCTGATGCGGCGTTATGCCTCCCGGGTGCTGGCAGAGCGGCCGCTGACGGCAGATGGACTGGAGCGCGCCATGCTGCTCATCAATGATCTGCCCGGCGTGTTCGCCAGTGCGACGGTCGCCCCGGCGCAGGCGGGTCGCGGCGCATCCCAACTGATCGTGACGGTCAGCCGCACGCATGTCAGCGGTGGTGTTGCGGCAGACAACCGTGGATCGCGTTCACTGGGTCGTGAACGTTATACCGCTGATCTGCAGATCATGTCCCTGCTCCTTCCGCACGGGCATACCAGCTTTTTCAATGTCGAGTCTCAGCAGGACGAACTGGATTTCTGGTCCGTTTCCCATGATCAGCCGGTTGGCATGTATGGCGGCGCGATCTCGGTGCGCTTCTCGCGCAGCGACTCCGTGCCGGCTGAACAGAACACCATCATTCCCCTGAATCTTGAAACAGAATCGGAAACTCTGGATGTCGGCTACCGGCATCCGCTGAAGCGGACCCGCAACGAAAACCTGTACCTCAGTGCACGATTCACGGTGCACGATGGTGAAACCAGAATTCTCGGAGCGCGGAACACCGCCGACAACATCCGCTCCGTTCGCATTGGACTTGCGTACGATCGCGTCGACCGCTGGCGCGGCGTTAATCTCGTAGAAGCGGAGTTCAGTCAGGGCCTCAACGACTTCGGTGCCTCGGAGAACGACGACGTGTTCCTGTCCCGGCCGGAAGCGCGCGTGGATTATTCCAAGCTGACGATGTACGGAGCGAGATTGCAGGGGCTGGGTGACCGCTGGTCCGTATTGGCTGCGCTGCAGGGCCAGTACGCCTTTACCGACCTGCTCGCATCGGAATTGTTCAGTCATGGCGGTGAACAGTTCGGCCGCGGCTACGATCCGTCCGAACTGGTGGGAGATCATGGACTCAG
>JBFKXW010000469.1:0-1849 GCA_041637915.1 Pseudomonadales bacterium
ACTTCCCGCGCGACGTCATAAAAACCGACCGCGGTATCCGGCCAGTCGGAAATACCGATTGCCTCTGCGCGTGCCGTCACCTGTTCCCAGGCTGCCAGTGCCTCAGGAGACCAGACCGGATCGGCTTCCTGTTTCGGCAGCTCCTGCTCAAAGCGGCGGTTCGCACGAGGCAGCATGCGCATCGACAGATAACCGCCGATCGCCAGCAACAACATCCAGACCAGAAACAGGTCGCGCTCGACGAGCCAGATCACGCCGGCAAGGATCAGCAGCAACACCGGCAACGCAGCGGCCAGCACCGGAACCAGCAGATGCCGCCAACGCTGCCACGCATCCCGCCAGGACGGCTGCTCTTCAGCCACGCAGTTTCTCCTTGAGCAGCTCACGGCCGGCGGCCAGTTCCTCTGCGTAGAGTTTCTTCATTGCGGCGGCGTCTGCTACCTGCCCGCGCTGTCGTGCATCAAAAAAGCGCGCACCCACCTGCCCCAGCGCATAGGTTGTTGCACCGGCCTGGGTCGCGCCCCAGACTGCACCCAGCGTCTGCCCCCAGCCCGGCACCAGTTTCACTACCGTGCGACCGGCCTGACCCAGCAACCAGCTGGTGGCAATTCCGCCCCCCAGCAAGCCAACAAACTCACCAACGGCACGGGCGTCGAACTCCTGCCCCGCCATCCGGGCCAGGGCATGCAGCATCTTGCCCTGCATGGCCGCCACGGCCACCAGATCCACCAGGGGCACGGCACCAAGACCGGCCGCGGCGACCGCGTGGCCGGTGATCTGCTGCCGGGCGCGCGCCAGGTAACCCTGCCCGGGATGATCCTGACGTAAGGCGAGTGCCAGTCCATGCGGGAGTATGGTCTCCAGTGCATCCCAGAGCCGTGCCAGGCCGTAGTTCGGTTCTTCAAAGCCATCTTCGGCCTGGGTCAGGTCGATCGGCACCCACACCACCGCCACACCCGGCAGCGAGGCCAGCAGGCGACGCTGTTCCTGCAGCATGCGGGAGAGGTCCTGATGGGTATCCGGCAGCCGGTACGGCTCGGCAGAAAAAGGATCCGGCACGAGATGATCCGCACCCGGCGGATACAGGTCATGCAGGCAGGTCTGTGCCACCACCACAGGCCAATCGGGATGCGTGCGCCGTACCTGATGCAGCACGTCAAACACCGGCTGCGGCCGGGGGTCGCTGGCCCGCACCACGGCCAGAATCACATGGGAGCGCGCGGCACAGGCAGCAATGTCCTCCGCCGGGTCATAGGAGACTTCTCCCAGGCCCCGCGTATCGAGAAAACGCAATACCGGCACCGATGCCGGAAAATCGAAGGTGCCCGCCGTGCGGGTGCAGGGTGCATAGCCATTGCCCACCTGCGCGCGCGGGTGACCGGTCAGCGCGCTGACAATGGAACTTTTCCCGGACTGGGTCTTTCCGAGCAGCCAGATCACCGGCACAGGCCGCTCAGCGTCTTCACCGATAGCACGCAGCACCTGCTCGCCGCGATGTGGATCCAGCAGGAATGCTTTGAGCTTGTCGAGAAAGCCGTTGTCCATGGCCAGCCTCAGGCGTTACCTCAGATGTGCTTCAGTGCGCATGATACAGGGACGTGTGCAGGCAGGGATGCCGGCACAACGCAAATATGCAAGGGAAGTCCCGTCTGCGATGCACCGGCGCTCCGGATCAGTTCGGTTTTGTGGCGCCCGACCCCAGACCCAGTTCGAACAGGGACTTCAGGACGGCGGCATAGAAAGAGCGTCGTGGGAAACGATTCCAGCCGAAGTTGAAGGTCAGGTAACTGACACCCCAGTGGTGGGTGCGCACCGCGCCGAGATGATGATGATTGCTGGACGGAATCTG
>JBFKXW010000470.1:0-1848 GCA_041637915.1 Pseudomonadales bacterium
AGCGGCGCGTCCAGCGCGCCCATGCCTTGTCCAGCCTGCCTTCGAGCATGGCCGCAACGGCAAAGGCAAATGCGACGGAAAAGCCCACATACCCCATGTAAAGCATGGGTGGGTGAATGGCCAGCCCGGGATCCTGCAAAATCGGGTTCAGGTCGCGGCCGTCCATTGCGGGCGGGAACATGCGCTCGAATGGATTCGACGTAAGCAAGGTAAACAGCAGAAAGCCAATGCTTACGAGCCCCATGACCCCGAGTACCCGGCTCGAGAAACGCCTCTCCAGGGCATCGGAAAAAACCAGCACGGCCATGGTCCAGCCGGAGAGCACCGTAATCCACAGCAATAACGATCCTTCGTGTGCACCCCACACCGCCGCAAACCGATAGACGGCCGGCAGCGCAGAATTCGAGTTGTTTGCGACATAGGCTACGGAAAAATCGTTGATCATGAATGACCACACCAGGCAGCCGAAGGCCACAACGGTGAGAAAAAACTGGCCGCCAACCGCGATTCTCCCCACCTGCATCAGGACCGCATCTTCCCGCCAGGCCCCGTATAGGCCGTGCCAGGCCTGCACCAGGCACAGGGTCAGGGCCAGTATCAGGCAAAAATTACCAAGTTCCGGAATCACTGATTTCTCCTAGGTCCCTTCCCCGCCGGCGCTGTGAATGGCTTCGGCCACCTCCGGCGGCATATAGTTTTCGTCATGCTTGGCGAGCACCTCGCCGGCGACGAACAGCTCGTTCTGCATCTGGCCGCGTGCGATCACGCCCTGGCCGTCGCGGAACAGGTCGGGAAGGATACCTGTGTATTCCACCTTCACCGTCTCCTTGGTATCGGTGACCAGAAAATTCACCGTCATCGAACCCTCTGCGCGGTCAATGCTGCCCGGGATGACCATGCCACCCAGGCGGATCGTCTTGTTGACCGGCACCTCGCCGGCCAGCACCTGGCTCGGGCTGTAGAAATAGAACATGTTGTCTTTGAATGCCCGCAGCGCCAGTGCCACGCTCATCGCGACTCCGGCCAGTACTGCCGCTACCCAGATCAGCCTCTTTCGTCTTGTCGGGGTCATGCCTCGCCTCCGTGCCCTGAACGATTGCGCCGCTTCGCCGTGGTGATGGCGTTAGCATAAACGCGCCGGGCGTCGAACCAGTTCCAGATCAGCACTACCGCGGTCAGTCCGAAAGAACTCCAGACATATGCGCCGTAGCCACCCATGTTAAGAAATTCCTGCATGCGCTAAGTTCCCTCCAAAGCCTCGCCAAGCCACCTGGATCGGCGTTCGCGAACCAGTATTTCCGCCCGCGTCCTGATGAGCAGCAGGGCAACAAAATACAGGGTGCAGCCAAGGGCCATGACCAGCAACGGCCAGAGCATGTTCGCCGAGATGGAGGGCGCGGCCAGTTTACTGACCGTCGCCCCCTGATGCAGCGTATTCCACCAGGTGACCGAAAAATGGATGATCGGGATATTGACCACGCCGACCAGCGCCAGCACGGCACTCGCCCGATCGGCCTTTCCGACGTCGCTGAATGCCGTGCGCAGGGAAATATAGCCGAGATAAAGAAACAAAAGGATCAGCTCCGAGGTGAGGCGCACATCCCATTCCCACCAGGTGCCCCACATCGGCGTGCCCCAGATCGAACCGGTCGCCACCGCGAGAAACGTGAAGGAAGCCCCCGGTACTGCGCAGCTTGCGGCAACCGCATGCGCGAGCTTCATGCGCCACACGAGTCCGACGCCCGCCGCGCAGGCCATCGTGACATAGGCAAACATCGACAGCCATGCGGCTGGCACATGCACGTAGATGATCCTGAAACCATCGCCCTGCTGATAATCAGCCGGCGA
>JBFKXW010000471.1:0-1843 GCA_041637915.1 Pseudomonadales bacterium
CCCGTTCCCGCGCCGCCTGCAGCAGGACCGGTAGTTCCGGAACATCGTCTTTCTGGGCAAGTAAATCCAGGTGGCAGTGTGAATCCACCAGCAGTTCAGCTTCGATCGGAGCGTCCCCTACATGGTGTGGGTCGGGCGATCGGAAGAGGTGGCGCCAGCCAGGTAGTTTTCGATCTTGGCGCGGGCCTGTTCATCATCTGCGGAGAACTGCACACCGATACCGGCAGCCCGGTTGCCCTGTGCCCCACGCGGCGTAATCCAGACCACCTTGCCGGCGACCGGAATCTTCTCGGACTCATCCATCAGGTTCAGCAGCATGAACACTTCATCACCCAGGTTGTAGTTCTTGTTGGTGGGAATAAACAGCCCGCCATTGTTCACAAACGGCATGTACGCCGCATACAGGACGGCCTTGTCCTTGATCGTCAGGGACAGGATGCCATTGCGGGGACCGCCTGGAATCATCTCGTTCCTCTCCTGATGAGTGTCATGTCATTTCCATTATAAGGCCTGATCAGCGATCGCGCGCGGCACCGACCCCCGGCCATTCGATCAGCAGCGATTCGAGCATCAGTTCCCGGTTTGGATTGCTGGCACTGAACATCGCCCGACGCGCTGCCACCAGTTGATCGTAACAGCGGGCGGCCTGCCGCCTGCGACGGCCGTCGGTGTGCGCGGCAAGCCGGCGAAGCAGGCGACCGTACAGCGTGTCGAGCAGCGTGGGCAGGGGCAGCGCGGCACCGGCTGCCACCGCCTCAATCGCCGCGGCGTTTCCCTCCTCCAGTTGATCCATCGCCCCGGCGAACACCTGCTGAGCCTGCAGCAGGTCATTTTCGTGATAGCTCAGTGCCAACAGCGGTGCGCAGTCGCTGACCGCCATCAGCGCATCCACCTGTTGGGCATCCGCCACATGCTCCGCGAGAAATGCGCGACTCTGGCCCGGCGTGGGCGGTGCGAGCACCAGCGACTGGCAACGGCTCCGTACCGTCGGCAGCAGCCGGCCCGGGGCCGTCGTGGAGAGAATCAGGTAGACCCCCTCACGGGGCTCTTCCAGCGTCTTGAGCAGGGCATTGGCAGCATACAAATTCATCGCTTCAGCCGGCTCAATCCAGACCACGCTCGCTGCGCTTCGCATGGAACTCTGCGATGCGAAGCGTCCGATCCGCCGCACCTCATCGACGGGAATCACCTTGCCGGCTGCCTCTGGCTGTAGCTGCAGGCAGTCCATGTGGGCCTTTTCCTCGAACATATGACAGGAATGGCAACTGCCACAGGGTCGGGACTCCGGCTCTCCATGGCTGCACAGCCAACTGGCCGCCAGTCGGGAGGCGAAGCGATCCCCCCCGCTGCCAGGCGTGGAACAGACCAGCAAGGCATGTGGCAGGCGGTCTGCCGCGATCTGGTCGTGCACCCGCGCCCAGGCTTCCGCGTGCCAGGGCAACGCGCCGGGGATCATGGCGTGACCTCCTGCACCGACAAGCGGGCAACGGCATCAATCATGTCGGTGCGTACCGCCTCGATGGACTGACTGGCATCCAGCACTGCGTATCGGCCGGGTTCTGCCTGGGCACGCCGCAGATAACAATCGCGGACTCGCTGATGGAATGCGAGTGCTTCCCGTTCAAAGCGGTCGGAAGTCCCACGATCGCGGGCCCGCGCCAGGCCGATGGCTACGTCCAGATCCAGCAGCAGGGTCAGGTCCGGTCGCAGTGCACCCTGCACCATTTGCTCCAGTGCCGCGATTCGGTTCTCTGACAATTGCCGGCCACCGCCCTGGTACGCATACGTGGCATCCGTAAAGCGGTCGCAAAGCACCCACTGCCCCCGCTGCAATGCGGGCAGA
>JBFKXW010000472.1:0-1816 GCA_041637915.1 Pseudomonadales bacterium
CCTTGTACTTGATATATCCTTCGTCCACGCCACCGGCGTTGGAACCGGCAAAATCTGTGCTGAACTTGTACTCCCAGACTTTTTGGAAGGTCCCAGCAAGTTCAATACGTGCACGGCGAATCTCAAAATCCA
Organism: Pseudomonadales bacterium; assembly: GCA_041637915.1. Classification (GTDB taxonomy): domain Bacteria; phylum Pseudomonadota; class Gammaproteobacteria; order Pseudomonadales; family JBFGWM01; genus JBFJWR01. The sequence continues at coordinate 133 of JBFKXW010000472.1, forward strand.
GCCCGGTATTATTACTACCATCGTTATACAAGCCATCGGCGTTTTCCGCATCGAACATGAGACGTCCGCCGAGTTTGAAAGAATATTCGCCATCAACGGTATTGGCCTCAAACCCACTCTTAGTTTTGATGACGATATCGGCGCCGTCCGAGGTCACCACGCCGGCCGTCGCGCCGCCCGCGAACATCGCGGAGGCCACGCCCGCGTAGAGGGTCTTCTTTCCGAATACCGTGCGCATGCGTTGTTTCTCCATTCTTATTTTTCTCCCAAACCTGTCTGCCAGTGATTAATGATTGGTCTCATCACTCTTGGAACTGGCACCAAGTTTCCGGTCTGTCCATGACGGTTTTGTTACACGAACACTAAAATCTGATGACTCGGCGTGGAATTCCGGGTCATTCGCCGAGGCATTGACGGGAACCATCCTGCGATTGGTCAGGCGATCGACAGAGCGCTTTTTGAATGCCGGAATCCCTGGCATGTTCCTTCCTCCCTGGTCGCGACACGCGTGGCGACTGGCGCCACGGAAAGTGGCCCCTTGCTCATCAAGGTAGAAAACGATCAGGAATCATGCAAATCCAGCCAGTTCATGCCCCAATACCGGGCATGGGCCGTCCGCAGCGAGCCTGCTGAAGTGGCTTGGGACGGGAATCCTGCGGCCTGGCAGCGCCAGGGGACGCCCGGCGCGCTCAGTCGCGGTCGCGCATCGTCACCCGGATCCAGTGATCGATGCTGAAGTACTTCCCGGCACCGCTGAAGAACAGCGCCAGGCACATGATGAAATAGGTGGCGGCGAACTCGATGCCGTTGTTCAGGGACACCAGCTTGCCGTGCTCGGTGAGCCAGTCATAGTTGCAGCATTCCTTCAGGCGTTCCTTGCTGATATCGAGCCGGCGCAGGGCCTCCTCTGCGTTTGCGGAGGGCCAGGGGCTGCTCAGGTCGTGGATGGCCTGCCAGCCGCTCTGCCAGTGCACGGTGTACGCGGCCACCACCATGGTCACCATCAGCGGCACCGCGATCCAGCGCACGGCAAGCCCGGCCACCAGGAGGATGGCGCCGCCAGCCTCGGTCAGGGCCGCCGCCCAGGCCATGAACTCGGGATAAGGGAGCCCGAGACCCCAGTCGGGATTGCCGAACCACGCGGCCACGCTGTCGATGTCCTCCAGTTTCTTGGTGCCGGCCAGCCAGAAGATCGGCGCCAGGTAGAGACGCAGGGCCAGCGGCGCGAGGAAGTCGATGGCCTTGAAACCCTCGATGAGGTCCTGCAGGCGGTTGGCTCCACGCACGATGATGTTGCTCATGACGGTTCCGGCTCCGGTTTCTTTTTATTCAGGTTGTTCAGGTTGTTCAGGTTGTTCAGGTTGTTCAGGTTGTTCAGGCGGCCCGGGCGCTGGCGCGGGTGCCGAGAATGATGTCCTTGTCACGCAGTTCACGCAGGGTCTCCGCCCCGCCGCGCACCACGACGTCGGGGTCGGGATGCTGCATTTCTCCGGCCACCTGGCGCAGGATCTCCTCGCCGCTGCGACCATCGTCCTCGTCCAGCAGCTGCAGCATGCGCAGGGTCACGGGATTGGTCTCCATGAACTTCACCTCGTCATCGCAGTTGCGGTAGACGATGAGGCAGGTCGGCGTGTCGCCCGGTTCGGTGGGACGGAACGCGGGGCCGATGCGGTGCACCGGGTAG
>JBFKXW010000473.1:0-1792 GCA_041637915.1 Pseudomonadales bacterium
CCGGCGATGGCGGCAGCACCCTCCTCGTCCCGCGCGCGACGCGCCCCTTCCGCATTGCTGCTGACTGCGACGCACTCCACATCTGGCAGCGTCTCCCGCAGCCAGGCCCGACATTGAGCCAAGGACTGCTGGTGCGAATACACTTTGCGAATGTGCGAGAGGTCCGTCGCTGCGGTAAGCAGGTGTTGGCGAATCCGCAATTCCACCTCACCGCAGATCATCAGCGGCGAGCTCATGAACATATCCAGCGTATTACTCACCGTACCCTCGGTGGAATTTTCGATGGGCACGATACCGAAATCGGCAACCCCGGTCTCGACCTCGTTGAAAACCTCCGGAATGCTGGCCAGGGAAAGTGCCCGCACAGAATGGCCGAAATGTTTTTGCACCGCCGCCTGGGTGAAGGTGCCTTCCGGCCCGAGAAAGGCCACCTTCAAGGGTTCCTGCTGAGCCAGGCAGGCAGACATGATCTCGCGAAACAGGCGCAGCATTTCTTCGTCGCGCAGTGGACCCTGATTGCGCTCCAGGACACGGCGCAACACCTGCGCCTCTCGCTCGGGTCGATAAAAATCGATACTCCGGGGTTGGTCTCGCTTGGCCTCCGCCATCTGCCTGGCCAGTCCCGCACGCTCATTGATCAGCGTCTGTATCTTGCCATCCAGCTCGTCTATTTTGGCGCGCAGCTCGCCAATGCCAGACGGTTTCTCGGTTTTATTTGAATCCGCCAAGACCTCAGCCCACCAGCCTCGCGGACAGAACCCCATCGATCGCGCGTATGCGATTGAACGTGTCGGGTGATACCGGTTGTTCCACATCAACCAGCGTGTAGGCAAGATCACCCCGCGACTTGTTGAGCAGGTCAACGATGTTCTGACCGGCCTCCGCAAGACAGGTTGAGATCTGGCCCACCATGTTGGGCACGTTGGCATTGGCGACCGCCAGCCGATATCCGCCCACCCGCGGCATGATGGCTTCCGGAAAATTGACCGAGTGCCGGATGTTGCCATCTTCGAGAAATTCACGAATGTTGGCAGCCACCATGGCCGCGCAGTTCTCCTCGGCTTCACCCGTCGAGGCACCCAGGTGCGGTAGTGCGATTACTTTGGCGTGATTCTTGTTGGCGAGAGTGGGAAAATCACACACGTAGCCGGCAATACGGTCGTCATCCAGCGCATTCAGCACCGCCGCCTCTTCCACGATCGGTCCGCGGGCGAAATTCATCAGGATAGCTCTGCGCGGCATCTTGCGAATCTGGGTTTCACCAATCAAGGCGCGGGTAGCGTCAACCAAGGGAACATGCACTGTTACAAAGTCACTGCGCGCGATCAGGTCTTCAATGCTGCCGGCCTGCTGCACGCCGGCGGATAACTGCCAGGCGCGCTGCACGGTCATGGCCGGATCGAAACCGAGTACGTTCATGCCCAGGGCCAGCGCCGAGTTGGCAACTTCCACACCGATGGCACCCAGACCAACGACACCAAGCGTTTTGCCGGGTAGCTCAAAACCTACGAACTTCTTTTTACCCTGCTCGACCAGCTTGTTGAGTTCCTCCGGTTTATCGGCGCTCAAGTCCCGCACATAGTCCCAGGCCTCGCAGATATTGCGCGCCGACAGAAACATTGCCGCCAACACCAGCTCCTTCACTGCATTGGCATTGGCGCCCGGCGCATTGAAAACGGGCACACCGCGTTTGCTGAGCACATCCACGGGGATATTGTTGACGCCTGCGCCGGCGCGGCCAACTGCCTTTAGGGTTTCCGGAATTTCCATGTCATGCATATTGAATGAACGC
>JBFKXW010000474.1:0-1792 GCA_041637915.1 Pseudomonadales bacterium
TATAGCGGTAATTGGCGCAGGCGGGGCCGCACGGGGAATCCTGCTGCCCCTGCTCGAGCAGCAACCGTCACGGCTGGTGCTTGCCAACAGAAGCGCTGAGCGGGCGCTGCAGGTAGCGCAGGAATTGCGCGGCGGTGGTGACATCGAACCCTGCGGCTTCCGGGACCTGGCGGGCGCGCAGTTCGACGTGGTTATCAATGCCACCTCTGCCGGCCTCAAGGGCAGGGTGCCGGGCATCCCCACCGAAATCATCCTGCGGGACGCGTTGTGCTACGACCTGGCCTACGGCCAGGCGGCCCGTCCCTTCATGAAGTATGCGGAACGCAAGGGTGCGGCCCGCAGTCTCGATGGCTGGGGCATGCTCGTGGAACAGGCGGCTGAATCCTTCCTCGTTTGGTTTGGTGTTCGCCCCGATACCCGTTATGTGCTGGACACACGCGAAAAATTCATTCCGAAAAATAGCGGTTCTTGAGCAGCACGTAATGCGCCGCTGAATAGCGCAACATCCCGAGCTCCTCTGCCGACAGCTCCCGTACTCTTGTAGCCGGGCTGCCGCGATACAGGCTCCCCGATACCAGGCGCTTGCCGGGCGTTACGAGGCTGCCGGCAGCAAGCAGCACATCCTCTTCCAGAATTGCGCCATCCATTACAGTTGATGACATGCCAATGAGGCAGCGGTTGCCAACGGTGCAGGCATGCAGGGTGACCCGGTGACCGACTGTCACGTCTTCGCCCACAGTAAGCGGCAAGCCGCCCGCGCTATAAGGTCCGTCGTGTGTCACATGCAGCACACAGGCGTCCTGAATATTGGTACGCGCTCCGATTGTGATGAGATTGACATCGCCGCGCACCACCGTCATGGGCCAGATCGATACGTCATCGCCAAGGATGACACGCCCTATCACCAGCGCAGTGGGATCAATGAACACCTGCTTGCCGAGCCGGGGACGATGATCCAGGTAGTCACGAAGGCTCATATCAGGCATTCAAACCATGGTCACAAATTCTTCCGCCGAAGTTGGATGAATGGCAACAGTGTCATCAAAATCCTGCTTGGTTGCGCCCATGCGCACGGCAACCGCGAAACCCTGCAGCATCTCATCGGCCCCCGGCCCGATTACATGACAACCCACAATCTTCTGTTCTTCGCCCACCGTCACAAGCTTCATGGCTGCACGAATCCTGCGGGTGGTCAGGGCATGATACATGGGCGTAAAAGTCGATTTAAAAACCTGCACCGCTTTGCCGTACTCGGCGTGCGCTTCCACCTCGGTAAGGCCCACAGTGCCAATTGGTGGGTGCGAGAACACCACGGTGGGAATGCAAGCGTAATCCAGGTGACGTTCCGGCATCCCGCCGAACAGGCGATCCGCGAGGCGGCGCCCGGCGGCAATGGCTACCGGTGTCAAGGCTGCCCGACCAGTAACGTCGCCCACGGCATAAATGCCTTCAACGTTGGTATTCTGGTACTTGTCCACCGGGATATCGTCCAGCTCGCCGGTCGCCACGCCGGCCCGGTCGAGATGCAGCCCGGCGGTGTTGGCGTGCCGTCCCACTGCCCAGATCACGCAGTCGAATCCCTCGCAGGCTTCGCCATCCTCGCTGCAGAAGGCAATCTTGCCATTTCGTTTTTCCAGGCAGCGTGGAATCTTGTGAATCTGCAACTTCAGACCGTCTGCGATCATTTCGTCCATGAGCACTTCCCTGAGCATCGGGTCAAAATTCTTCAGCGGACCGTCGCGCCGCAGAAACAGGCTGACGTCTGAGCCCAGCGCATTGAGCATGCCCGCCA
>JBFKXW010000475.1:0-1790 GCA_041637915.1 Pseudomonadales bacterium
CAACTGCCGCGCCGCTGGCGGGCACTGCAAACCAGGAAGGTGGCCGCAAATCTGTCGCTTTGCAATGAGCTGGCCGGGAACGGGCTGATGTCGGCCGACGAAAAGACCATGCATCAGTTGTGCGAGCAGATCGTATTCACCGAGACCTTCTGGCTGAGCCACTGGGATGTCTACCATGGTGCGGAATCCGATGAAGACCCGGTCACGCGCGGTGTGTATCAGGTGGTCTGCCTGCTGGCGCCACACATGACGGAGGAGGCGCGTGACTACCTGCTGACACTGGGCGAGGCGTACCTGTGATCCGCCCGTAAAGCCGCGCACACGCGGCCTATCCGGCCAGTGGGGGCGTCTGTGCCCGGTGGGTCGCCACGCAGACAGACACGCAGACACAAAAAAGCCCGCAACAGCGGGCTTTTTTGATTTGGGTTGCAGTCCGCAGACTAGCGCCCCAACGACTTCCAGTCGAAGCTGGGCAGATCACCCGGCGCGGTCGCTGCCTGCGGCAATGTACCGCCCAACGCGTCGACCAGTTTGCCCAGCGCTGCGAGTACGCGGTACTGCGCGAACAGGCGGTCATAGCGCGCGTTCACATAGGCACGCGAGGATTCAAACAATTCGTTCTCAGTATCCAGCAGGTCAAGCAGGGTACGCTGTCCAATATTGAACTGCTTGGTGTACGCCTCCTTGGTGTTCTGGGTGGACGTCATGTGCGGCGAGAGGAAACCCAGCTGCGCATCGGCCGCTTTGAAGGAGTTCCAGGACAGTTGCACACTTTCAGCCACCTGCCGGAAGGTACGGTTGCGAATTTCCTTGGCCTGGTGAACCAGATCGAAGGTCTCATGGACACGGGCCAGATCAGCGCCCCCGTTGTACACGTTGTAGCGCATGCGGATCATCGCCAGGAAATCTTCATTGAGCGAGTTCACACCATCAATGTCGTTGTTCCAGGAACGCGAGATCTCCAGATCAAACCGCGGATAAAACGTGCTCTGTGCTGCCTCGTACTGACCCTCGGCCTGCGTAATATCGGCGTTGGCCGACTTCAGGGTCGGATGGTTGTCCAGTGCGGTTTGGGTTGCTTCCGCGATCGAGGCCGGCATGCCGCCGTCCATAGCGGGTGGCTCTTCCAAGTCAGACACCGGCAGATGACCGATCACCCGGATGTAATTCGCCATGGCGTCACGCAGATTGTTCTCTTCTGCGATGACGTTGGACTGTGCGAGCGCCCGACGCCCTTCCGTCTGGTCCTCGGCGGCCTTGCTACCGACGCCGGTACGGCTGCGCAACTTGATCTGGTCGTAAATGGTTTCGTGGGCGCCGTAGTTGTCTTCTGCCAGTTTCAGGAGCGTCTCTTCCCGAATGACGTTGATGTAGACCTCTGAGGCCCGCAGGGCGACATTTTGCGCGGCGGCATTGATGGTGTAGGCCTGTGCGACCGAACGTGCATGGGTCCGCTTCCGCTCGCTGCGGGTTGCCCAACCGTCCCACAACATTTGCCGCGCGAGCACCTGCGCTTCCTGACGGTTCAGTTCACGGTTGGATTTCTTGCCATTGGGCTGCAGGGTACTGGTGCTCTGCGTACTTTCATACCCGGCACCCAGCGTGACATCGACCGTCGGGAGATAGCCGGCTTCCGCCTGAAGCTTCGCATCATCTCGCGCCAACCGTTCGTGCACCTCAATGAGCACATCCGGGTTCGTGGAAATGACCTCGGAGATCACCTCTTGAAGCGTTTCAGCAGCGGTTTGCGTCGATGCACCCAGAACCAGCGCACCAAAGCCAGCAGCGAA
>JBFKXW010000476.1:0-1767 GCA_041637915.1 Pseudomonadales bacterium
AGCGCCTTTACCCTTCTGTTACCGGTGACCAGCAGGCAAGCACGCGCTGCGGTGGCGTCGGGCCAGAGAGACCCGGCGGCGCCCCTTGAACCCGCTGGATCCCAGCCTTTCGCGGAGGCAGACCGGGCACAGGCGACATCTGACGCAAACGGCGCGCTGGCCGGCTGTTGTCTCCATCTGTTCGACGACGATGCGCGCTTTGCCCACGCCATCTCACGCGCGACCCGGAACAGTGGCGCAAGGGTGTGCAACCACACGTCGGCAGCAGTCGCTTCAGGGCAATGAGATTGAAACGTTCTCATCCATCAGCAGGCAGGTCAGTCCGGCCAGCGGATTTCTGGCATGATCCATGGGCGATCTGCGTTCGGGCTCCGGCTTTTCGGCGAGTATGGCGCTGCTGCCCGCGGTTGTGGATCAGCGCTCCACGCCGCTGTGGCGATCCATAAACCAGCGCATCAGTTTGAGATAGCGCTTTTGCCCGAGATGGATCACATGGTTGCCCGGGAACCAGTGCAGGTGGCTACCCGGCCAGTGTTCGTGCAGCAGGCGCAGGTACCGCGGCGGTGTGATGCGGTCCCCGGCCCCACCGATGATCATCAGGCGCTTTGGTGCGATACGCGGCGTATAGGTCAGCGGGCTGTGCAGGGCCAGCGTCTGGCGGGCCTCCTGCAGCGTCACCTCACCCAGTCGCATGTTGGCGCGCACGGCCCAACCCAGTGACAGCCACTCCAGCCCCATGTCGGTCGGGTTGACCAGCGCAGAGTTCGGGATGCAGTAGGCGATCCGCTCATCCACACAGGCCAACAGGGCAGAGATGTAGCCTCCCAGGCTGAGCCCGCTGACGCCCATGGAAGGCGCACCGTAGGCCGCCAGGTAATCCAGAATGATGCGGGCATCATGTACCGACTGCATCATCGATTCGTTCAGTCGGCTGAATCCACCATCCACGAAGCCAAAACCACTGAACGGCGAGCGCCGTTCCTGCCGTGGACCGTGGAATGGCAGGATGTTCAGCACGATGTCGTAGCCGCTGGCAAAGAACCAGGGTAATGAAAACATCCAGCTGTTGAACCGGTAATCACTGGCAAAAAAGCCATGGGTGAACACCAGGGTGTGTCGGGGGCGGTCCTTGTGTCTCCAGTGCATGAACTGCGCCCGCCGGTTGCCGCGCAGTGCGGACCATTCCGACTGCATCTCCGACAGCAGGGTCTGATAGGGGCTGTCGAACTCCACGAAACGCGCATCCACCTGCCGGCCCGGCCGGAAATCCAGCAGTCCCGCCTTGCGAATGCGCAAATGCACATCGGACGGCGGCGCTCGGAACACTGCATCCACATCGCCGCACGCTGCATGGGTACGATACTCTGCGGCGCGCTCCTGCTCGCGCGCACGGAACTGGGCCGGGCGCAGCAGTCCCGGCGCCATACCGGTGGAAATGAGACCACCGAGGAAGTTGCGCAACACATGATCCGCCGCCGCACTGCCGCGCACCAGCAGCGGATGCGCGTGGTCGATGGGCGTTCCCTCACGCCGCCGGTAGAAGTCTTCCGGCAGAGCATCCCACCAGGAGACGGCAGGTTGCTCAGACACGCGAGGCACCCCGACCGGTTCCAGGCAATCCGGGGAATCTCGTACTCATCATCGACCGGTGCATCAAAGCGAGCGGGAGATCAGTTCTTTCATGATCTCGTTGGTACCACCGTAAATACGGTGTGCCCGGCTGTCGATATAGGCACGGGCAATCGGGTACTCCATCATGTAGCCGTA
>JBFKXW010000477.1:0-1756 GCA_041637915.1 Pseudomonadales bacterium
CTGGAATCGGCGCTTTCCGACCCCGCATGTGCTGCACGGATCACCGACGAGGCCTCCGCATTGGAACTGGCAGGGCATGCGCCGTTGTTGGTGGCTGGGGAATCCACCAACCTGAAAATCACCCGCACGGCGGATCTCGATCTGGCCGCCCGCATTCTGGGAGTCGACAGCGCATGATTCGCATCGGCCATGGCTACGACGTGCACCGCCTGGAGGCTGGTGACGGGTTCGTTGTGGGTGGCGTCACCGTGGCCTGTGCCTTTTCAGTGGTGGCCCACTCCGATGGGGACGTCGCCATTCACGCCCTGTGTGACGCTTTGCTCGGGGCTGCAGGGCTGGGTGACATCGGCCGGCATTTTCCGGATACCGACGCACAGTGGCAGGGCGCAGACAGTCGTTTGTTCCTGCGCCGGGTGCGGGCACTGCTTGCGCAGGACGGCTGGCAGGTCGGCAACGTGGACCTGACGGTGGTGGCGCAGCAACCCCGGCTGGCTGCGCATATCGAAGCCATGCGTGCGGTGTTGGCAGAGGACCTGGAGGTCGCGTTTTCCTGCGTGAATGTGAAAGCGACCACGACGGAAGGGCTTGGCCCGGTGGGACGGCTGGAAGGCATCGCTGCTCATGCTGTGGCACTCATTGTGACCGGGACCGACACATGAACTTTGAAGCGCTGTCACGTGCCTATACCTGGCCTCTGGAGTCGGCCGTCCTGCGGGCGGAGCCCGGTGATTTTCGGGTCGAGGAAGCGTTGGGGTTCGCACCGGATGGCGCTGGCGAACACCTATGGGTACAGCTGGAGAAAACTTCTCTGACCACACCGCAGGCAGCGGATCAACTGGCGCGTTTGCTTTCCGCCAGCCCCAGGCAGGTCAGCTGGTCCGGCATGAAAGATCGCAATGCGGTGACAACGCAGTGGTTTTCGGTACATTTGCCCGGACCCGCCGCCGACGACCTGCAGGCGTTACGGGGTGCCAGCGGGGACAGTCTGCGCCTGCTGCAGGCTGCCCGGCACAGCCGGAAACTGAGGCCCGGCACGCATCAGAGCAACCATTTCGAAATCCGCCTGCGTCATTGCACAGGCGTGGAAGACAGACTGGTGGAGCGCCTGCAGCAGGTTGCCGTTCAGGGCGTTCCGAATTATTTCGGCCCGCAACGCTTTGGCAACGACCAGTCCAACCTACAGGGCGGGAAGCGGGGCCGGCGGGCGCGTGCCATGCACCTGTCCGCGGTCCGGGCGTTGTTGTTCAATGCGGTACTGGATGCCCGGCTGCAGCAGCAGAACTGGTGCCATGTTCTGCCGGGTGATGCACTGCAGTTTACCGATGGCGGCAGTTTTTTCCGGGTTGGAGAGGGTGTCTCGGCTGATCAGGTTCGCGTCGATGCCGGCGAGTTGCACGTGACCGGTCCACTGTACGCAGGCGATGAGGCGGGCGGGGTGACCCCCGCAGATCGGTTGGAATATACGGTGTTGCAGCAGTTCCCGCAGGAACAGGAGACCCTCATGAAAGCAGGTATGAAGCCGGCGCGGCGCGCCCTGCGGATGGTGCCGCTGGATCTACGCTGGTCGTTTGGTCCGGCGCGCGAGGTGCTGTTGCGTTTCAGCCTGCGCAGCGGGTGCTACGCCACGAGCCTGTTGCGGGAACTGTTCGTGCTGGAGGATGCGCGGGGACGGTTGGCGGCATGAAGATTCTGGTCAGCAATGATGATGGCGTGGAGGCCCCTGGTATCGCCGCGCTGGCGGCAGAAATGGCTCAAC
>JBFKXW010000478.1:0-1750 GCA_041637915.1 Pseudomonadales bacterium
CGGATGTTCGAGCGTATGGTGAACGCCAGTCGCTATGCCGGAGAACGCCCGCCAGAGTTCCTGCTGACCCACCCGGTCACCGACTCCCGCGTTGCCGACACGCGAAATCGTGCCGCGCAGTATCCACGCATGGGCGACTATCCGCGCGACAGTGACTTCCCGATCATGCAGTCACGCATCCGGGTCGGCTTCGAGGAGCCCAGCCGCGCGGTCAAGATGTTCCGCAGTGAACTGGAAAATGCCGCTGACGCACGCGAGCGGGCCGCAGCCCGCTACGGGCTGGCTCTGGCCCTCGCGCGCACCGGTCAACTGGACGAGTCAGCACGCACCATCGAGCCTCTGCTGCAAAAGCAACCGGAGCGCATCGCGTTCGCGGTCACCCGCGCCGAACTGCACCTGAAAGCCAATCAGTTCAAGGAAGCGGCGGCACTCGCCCACCGGCACCTGCAGTACGCACCCGGCAACTATCCGCTGCAGGTGGTCTTCGCGCAGGCAGCCGCACGGATCGGGCAGGCGGAAGCCGCTGAGGATGCGTTACGCGCCCTCTTGCAGGAGCGGCCCTGGGATCCGTACCTTTACTACCTGTTGGCAGAAGCCAACGGCCTGGCCGGAAACATCGTTGGCGTGCACGTGTCGCGCGCGGAGTATATGTATTTGTCCGGAGACATGGATGGCGCGCTGGAGCAACTGCGCATTGCCTCCCAGCGCACCCGCAACAACTACCAATTGAATGCGCGCATCAGGCGGCGCATGGCGGAGTTGGCGCTCATTCAGCGCGAGTTTCCCCTGTAGCCGCGCATCCGCTCCGAATCGCCGGCGCCACGTCCATGCGCACCAAGATCAACAGAGAAACGCGGTGTGGTAATCAGGCGTTGCCGACTGCCGTAATGCCCTCGCGTTGCGCAAAATCCAGCATCCGGTTCAGTGGCACCATGGCGCGCGGGATCAGGGCCGGGTCCACATGCACCTCGTTGCTGCCCTGCTCCAGACTGTCCGCAAGACGGTCCAGCACATTCATGGCCATCCACGGGCAATGCGCGCAGCTGCGGCAGGTGGCACCATCCCCGGCCGTCGGTGCCTCGATAAATTCCTTGCCCGGTGCCAGTTGCCGCATCTTGTAAAAAATGCCGCGATCCGTGGCCACGATGAACTGCTTGTTGGGCAGCGTCTGCGCCGCGGTAATTAACTGTGTGGTGGAACCGACGACGTCTGCCTGCGCAATCACCGCCTCCGGGCTCTCCGGATGCACCAACACCGCCGCCTCCGGATAGACCGCCCGCACTTCTTCCAGGCGCAGCGACTTGAACTCCTCGTGAACGATGCAGGAGCCCTGCCAAAGCAGCATGTCGGCACCGGTCTGGCGCTGCACATAATCGCCGAGATACTTGTCCGGCGCCCAGAGGATTTTCTCCCCCTGCTGATCGAGGTGCTCAATGATCCGCACCGCCGTGCTGGAGGTCACCACCCAGTCGGCGCGCGCCTTGACCGCAGCAGAGGTGTTGGCGTAAACCACCACCGTGCGATCGGGATGCTGGTCACAAAAAGCAGAAAACTCGTCCGCCGGACAGCCGATATCAAGCGAACAGGTGGCTTCCAGGGTCGGCATCAACACGCGCTTGTCTGGCGACAGGATTTTTGCGGTTTCGCCCATGAATTTCACTCCGGCAACTACCAGTGTCGAAGCCGGGTGATCGCGACCAAAACGGGCCATCTCCAGAGAGTCAGATACACAACCACCGGTCTCTTCGGC
>JBFKXW010000479.1:0-1745 GCA_041637915.1 Pseudomonadales bacterium
CATGACCCTGGCAGGGCCTCGCGTGCTGCAGGTTATCGGCCAGGACTTCCGGGCGCTGCGGCGCCTTGCGCGCACCAACAGCGAGGGCATACCGACCACCGCCATCGTCGTGCAGTCCTCGCTGGCTATCATATTTATCCTGTCCTCGAGTTTTGAATCGGTGCTGGTCTTTGCCGGGTTCACCCTTGCACTGAACAGCCTGGTCACCGTGCTCGGGGTCTATGTCCTGCGCTGGAAACAACCGGGCCTCGTGCGCCCCTTTCGCACTTTCGGGTATCCGCTCACGCCGCTGATTTACCTTTTGCTCACGGGGTGGACGCTGGTTTTTGTGCTCATCAGCAGGCCGGTGGAGGCTCTGTTCGGACTCGCCATCATCCTGGCGGGCCTGGCTTTCTACTTCTTGTCAGCGCGGCAGAACCAGGCCTGAACCAAAAGACCTGCGCGCCCCGCCGCCGGTTTAACTGCCGCGCAAGAGACCGTGCTGGCTGCTATAGCGCTTCGGAAATTACCAATTTTGGCCACCAATATGAGAGCATAAGCTTGTGCAACGGCACCAATTCTGCCGACGAAAGGAACCCGAATGAAACAACGAATTCAGCGCATCCTTGCGGTCATCGACCCGGCCCGCAACCAACAGTGGGCGCTCAACAAGGCGGTGGCTATTGCAGCAGGCGGTGACGACATCGAGGTGGTGGCCTATGCCTGCGTAACTTCGTACCTGGAGTGCGAGGACGTCGATGCCCTCAGGGAAGCCGAGATGGCGCGCTTCCAGCCATGGCTAGCCGGAATTATTGCGAAAATTGACGCCGCTGGCGTGCAGATCACGCCCAGAATCGACTGGGATCCTGATTGGCGAGAAGCGATCCATATCGCTGCAGATGATATCGGGGCGGACCTCATCGTAAAGCGTGCCAGCGGTCGCGCCAGTACCTTGAGCAATTCTGACCGCAGGGTGCTCAGAACAGCCAGCTGTGACGTGCTGCTGGTCAAGCGCGAACCACGCGCGCAAACCCGGCGCATACTGGTGGCGCTGAATCCCAACGCCAAGGATAAGGAACACCAGAAACTTGATGAGATGATCGTCGGCGTTGCCAACCGCATCCGGGCGAACCAGCCGGATCTCGAGATTCACGCGGTAAGCGCCTACCGGGAATCAGACAATTTTATTCACCCGCCCGACCTGGCCAGGAGAGCGGGTGTGGACAGGGCACGCGCGCATGTGCGCGAAGGCGCCACCGTCAAGGTGATTTCCGAAATCGCGCGCGAGCTGGATGTCGATGTCGTACTCATCGGCAGCGTCGCCCGCAAGGGGCTTGCGGGCCTGACAATCGGCAATACGGCAGAGAAGATTCTGGGTGGCGTGACCTCGGACATTCTGTCTGTATCAGACCGGGCCTGATATCACCCCGGACCGGAAGTTGCCCGCAAGGCGCAGTCAGGCTATTGCTTGAACGAGTTCGCCAGCTCTTCCAGCAGCGCAACGTAGATGCCGTGACAAAAGGCCACTGCGTCTTCGGATTTTGATTCCCATCGGGAGGTCCACTCTACCAGGGTGCCTTTGCCGTCCTGCGCCGGACTGAGCTGCAACATCTCCGCGGTCGGGTCCGCTGACCCGAACGAGGGAGACAGCCTGTCCTACTCGTGGGACTTCGGAGACGGCACCACCCCCGGTCCCGGTGGGTCCGCGCTGTCGCACACGTTCCCCGCGGCGGGCAGCTACACGGTCAGCCTCACCGTCACCGACG
>JBFKXW010000480.1:0-1720 GCA_041637915.1 Pseudomonadales bacterium
CACTTCGCCGGTTCCGGGCGTCGGTGCCTCGCTTTCCCGAATCTGCAGGACGTCGGGTCCGCCGGCGCGCGTGATGAAGACCTGTTTCATGGTGGCTCTGCCTCCTGAGAGTACTGGCTGGGCTGTAGGGTAGATCATCGTGCGTTCCGGCCAGCCGTGAGGAAAAAACTACTGGATTCCAACTATTCTTAGTTGGTTACAGTCGAGTTACCGTCACAGGTCCTGAAATCGGGGCCCGGAGTCCATGATCATGCCCATGCCATTGTACCTGTTGTCTGCCGCACTGCTGCTCTCAACGCAGGCAGTACTTGCCGATCACCTCAAGTACGAAGCCAAGATTACCCGCACGGAGATGGGAATTCCCCACATCGAGGCCAAGGGCTATCGCGGGCTCGGCTATGGATATGGTTACGCGCAGGCAGAAGACAACCTCTGCCTGATCGCAGATGAGTTCGTCACCCTGCGCAGTCAGCGCTCGAAGTATTTCGGAGAGGATGGCCGCTGGGGGATTCGGGCCAACGGCGCGTCTGCCAGCAATCTGGATACTGATTTTTTCTGGCAGCACGTCATGCGGCCCGAGGACATCGATCGCATTCGCGCCTCCAGCGATATTGAAGCGGTCTATGCGTCGGAAGGATATGCCGAGGGTTACAGTCGGTACGTACGTGAAATCAAGGCGGGTCAGCATCCGGGCCGCCATGTAGAGTGCCGTAATGAGCCCTGGGTGACGGAAATTTCCGTGCGTGACATGTACACGCGGTATTACCGCCTGTCCCTGCTGGCCAGTTCCTCCGTGTTCATTCCCCAGATTGGCGCCGCACAGCCGCCGGGCCCGGGTTCTGTCAGCGCGGTGAACAGCACCTCCTCCAGCATGCCAACCGATCAGCTGATCCGGCTCCTGGAAGACAATCGCACCCAGGTGCCCTTTGCCGACGGCCTGCCGATTGGCTCGAACATGTATGCACTGGGGCGCGAGGCGACTCGCACCGGTCAGTCCATGCTGTTTGTGAATCCGCATTTCCCGTGGGCCGGGCCGGAGCGACTCTGGCTGGCTCACATGACCATCCCCGGAAAATTCAACATGATGGGCGCCGCGCTGTATGCCGTGCCCGCTGCGCTGATCGGTTTCAATGAGCACTTCGCCTGGAGCCACACGGTTTCGGCGGCCTACCGGTTCACTTTCTACGAACTGAAACTCAACCCCTCCAACCCGACGCAGTATTACTACGAGGGGGCCTTGCGGGACATGGAAGCGAGCACCTTCGAAGTGGAACTGCAGGATGGCAGCAAGGTCAGCCGCACGCTGTACCGGACCCATTTCGGTCCCATGCTGGATTCGGTGGCGACGGTCAGCGGTGTCAAACTGTTCGCCTGGGAGAGTGGTGTGGGCTACACCCTGCGGGATGCGAATGCGGAAAACGACCGCCTGATGAACCAGTTTTTCCGCTGGAACAAGGCCAAAAGCCTGGATGAATTCATCGAACTGCACAAGAGTGTGCTCGGTGTGCCCTGGGTGAACACCGTGGCGACCGGTCCAAACCAGCCGGCCTACTACGGGGACGTCACCGTGGTACCGAATGTGCCGGACAGCAAGGTGCAGACCTGTTCTGCTTACCCGGCCGCGACTGCACTTTCTGCCGTGGTGCCGGGTCTTCCGATGCTGGATGGTTCCCGGGCGGAATGTGAGTGGGATACCGATGAAGACGCACCGGCGCCGGGC
>JBFKXW010000481.1:0-1717 GCA_041637915.1 Pseudomonadales bacterium
CACCCGAATCGAACAGGGCACGCTCGGAAAAGTAATGATCAACCTGAACCCCGAAGTCAGCCAGGTCGGCGCGGATGCCATCGAGGATATTGGTGAGCGCCACATCCAGCACCCGCCGGTAGTCGGCGGCGCTGAGCATATGGCGCATGCGCTCGATCAAGGCATCAACATGCTTGTCCTTGTCACCGGTGGGCGCGTCCGGCGGAATATCGTCGAATAACATTGCAGCTGGCTGGTGCAGGCGATCCGACTCGTCGCTGTAGAGCTCCCTGGCGATCTGTTCGATGTACTCGCCGCGGTAGCCATTGACTGGAAACTCGAGCTCCTCGCCACACAACACCAGGTATCGCAACCAGGTACTCAATGCCAGGATGTCCATCTGCCGACCGGCGTCGTTGACGTAATACTCGCGATGTACCGCGTGGCCCGTGGCTTCCAGCAGATTGGCAACCGTGGCGCCGTAAGCCGCATGCCGCCCGTGACCCACATGCAGCGGCCCGGTGGGATTGGCGGACACGAACTCCACCAGCACCCGGGTGCCAGCGTGTTCATCGGAACGCCCGAAGGCATCGCCCTGCTCCAGAATCTGTTGCAGCAGGCGGTGATACGCTGCCGCAGTCAGGCGCAGGTTGATGAATCCGGGCCCGGCAATCTCGAGACTCTGTACCAGCGGCGAAGCCGGAAATGCTGCCACCAGCGCCTGGGCGATCTCCCTGGGATTTTTCCGTGCGGGCTTCGCCAGCACCATGGCGAGGTTGCAGGCGAAATCCCCATGCTGCGGGTCGCGGGTGCGCTCCACCGTGACCTCCGGAAGTTCCCGGATCTCGGGTAGAAGCGTCTCCCGGCAGGCTGCCAGGGCCTGGGCGAACAATTCGGCGATCTGTTTTTTCAAGTGCTGATCCGGCTGACAATATACAGGCCGGACAGGCCGGCCTTCGTGTCCGGGATTCTAACGTGGGCCCGGCAGCTAAAGAAGCGGTCAGAAAAGCTCCAGCGGATCCACATCCAGGGACCAGCGCACACGGCGTGCCCCCGGCAACTCCCCCAGGCTGGCCCGCCAACTGCGCAGTAATTGCTGCAAAGGTTCGCGCTTCGCGCTTTGCAGGAGGAGCTGGGCACGATAGCGACCCGCTCTTTTTTCCATGGGCGCGGGTGCGGGGCCCAGTACCGTGACGCCCCCTCCGCGTATCTGCCGGGCGAGCTTTGCCGCATGCGTAAGAAACTGCAAGGGAGCATCGCGCGCAGCGGCTTCGGCTCGCAGCAGCGCCAGATGTGAGTAAGGGGGCCATTGGGCCTGGCGGCGCTCGTCCAGGGCGGCTGCGGCAAATGCCGTATAGCCTTCCGTGACCAGGCGCTGCAGCAGCGGATGTTCCGGGTAGGCCGTCTGGATCAATACTTCCCCCGGACGATCTGCGCGCCCGGCGCGACCCGCCACCTGCACCAGCGTCTGGGCAAATCGTTCGTTGGCACGAAAGTCGCTGCCGAACAGTCCCTGGTCGGCGTTCAGCACGCCCACCAGTGTTACGCCGGGGAAGTGATGGCCCTTGGTCAGCATTTGGGTGCCCACAAGAATCTGCGTGCGCCCGGCATGGACATCTTCCAGCAGCCGGTGCATGGAGCCGCGCCGCTGGGTGCTGTCCCGGTCGATGCGTGCCACGGCGGTGCCAGGGAACAGTGACTGCAGGGTTTCTTCCATGCGCTCGGTGCCCTGCCCCAG
>JBFKXW010000482.1:0-1669 GCA_041637915.1 Pseudomonadales bacterium
ACCTGATCAAGGCCCAGTTGGACAAGGGCGAGCCAGCAGACGGCGGTCAGGAGGATGACAACGCGTAACCGGCAGGATGGCGGCCGGTTCGCGTAAAACGGACCGGCCGCCAATTTCTGTAGTGAGGATGCGTCATGACGAAGTCGGAGCTGATCGAACGCATTGCGGCCCGGCAGGCTCAACTTTCTCACAAGGACGTCGAGCAGGCGGTCAAGACCATGCTCGAGCATATGTGCCAGAGCCTCTCTGGTGGTGAGCGGATCGAAATCCGCGGATTTGGCAGCTTTTCCCTCCACTACCGTGCACCACGCACGGGTCGCAATCCGAAGACCGGCCAGGCTGTCGCGTTGACCGGCAAATATGTGCCTCATTTCAAACCCGGAAAGGAACTCCGTGACCGGGTAAATCAGAGCCGGATTGCGGGTAAGCCGATCCGGCCGGAGATGGCGACGGATGCCGACGAGCCGGACGATTTTTAGTCCGACGACAAATTAGAAAACTGCCTGCCCAACCGGCGAGAGCCGTGGCATACTCTCATCGACCTGGCAAGAAACCTGCACCATTGTGAAGATTCTGATTCGGCTGCTTTACCTCGTCATCCTGCTGATCGTGCTGGCATTGGGCATGATCTTTTCCTTCCGGAACACTGCTGAAGTACCGCTGGACCTGTTTTTCGTTCAGTTGCCAGCGGCCAGCCTGTCCGTCTGGGTGCTGGCGTCGTTTGCACTCGGCGGCTTGCTGGGGATGCTCTTCACGCTCGGGGTCGCGTTGCGGCTGAAAACCGGCAACCTCCTGCTTGCACGCAAGCTCGGCAAGGCGACCACCACCAACCAGCAGACGCCGGACACACAGGCGGGCTGATGGATCTGCTGCTGCTGCCCTTGCTGGTGATCGCCATCGGCATTGGGTGGTGGCTGGGGCAACTGGAAAAGACCCGCACGGCAGACACCCGCCATACGATGATCGATGCAGACGGTCGCGCGCATGTCGCGCCCGGTCTTGCCTACCTGTTGCGCGATAAATCCAACGACGAGGTGGAGTCATTCGTGCGCTCGCTTGCAGTGACACCGCATACGCTGGATACCCATCTGGCGCTGGGTGGGCTGTTCCGCCGGCGCGGGGAGTCCGACAAGGCCATCCAGATTCACCAGAACCTGCTGGAAAGCGCTTCGCTGGAGGACCCCTGGCCGGCACGCGTGAAGGTGGAACTTGCGCTGGATTACCGGGCGGCCGGTATTCTGGGTCGCGCCGAGGACCTCCTGAGTGAGGTGTATGACCATGGTCAGCCGCCGGAGCAGGTCGAAGCCCTGCAGCAACTGCTCGAAATTTATCAGCAGGAAAGCGACTGGGAGCACGCGATCCTGACGGCAAGCCGGCTGGTGAAGCGCGGGCGGACTGAATTTTCAACGGCGCTTGCGCACTTCTACTGTGCGATTGCCGAGGAGGCACTGGCTGCCGGCAACGAAGGCCGGGTCCGTCAGAAGGTGCGTCAGGCGCTGGCAGTCGATGAGCGTTGTGCGCGCGCCTATCTGCTGCGCGCGGAACTGGAATTGCAGCAGGAGAACTATCCTGCCGCGATCGAGCAACTCGAGGAACTGCTGACGCGGGTGCCGGAATTTTTTTCGGAGGGGATCCCGAGGCTGGTGCACTGTTGTCAGGAAGGCGGCAT
>JBFKXW010000483.1:0-1668 GCA_041637915.1 Pseudomonadales bacterium
CGCTCGCGTTCGGCATCGGCGCCCACAGTCTGGTAGCGAACGTAATTGGCGCGCAGCACATTCGCAAGCACTGTCGCACCGGAGAAGTACTGCATATCGCCGGCGTGGAAGGCACCATCAGTGAAGTCACGCAGAGCATGATTGTGCTCGATACCGAAGCCGGACGCGTGCTCGTGCCCGCGCGCCGATTCCTGGAAGAGACCTCACGCGCAAGCACCAACTAATCGCCGGAGCAACGCCATGACGGATCGCAAACTGGAACTGGCCGAAGCATTCATCCGGGCCCAGCCCGCGGACGCTGCCCGCCTGGTAGAGCAGCTGGACGTCGAGGCGGCAGCCAGCCTGGTACATCGCCTGCATGACGAGCCTGCCGCAACACTCCTGCAACGCATGCTGCCACAGTATGTCGCACGGGTGATAACCTCACTGGACACTTCGCGCGCCACGCGGCTGTTGGACCAGATGGACACCACACGGGTGGTGGTATTTCTCCGCCATTTGCAACGCGAAGCGAGACGCAGAATCTTCGATAGTCTGCCCACCCGCACGCAGGCGACCAGTTCCCTGCTGTTGAATTACAGCCCGGAAAGCGTCGGCGCCTGGATGGATGCTGCCACCTTCACGCTGCCGGAAGACTGCATCGTGTGCGAGGCACTGGAGCGGCTGGGGGCCGCCCGGGAGCAGACCTCTGCCGCGCGCATCTTCGTACTCAGCCGCGATCTGCGCCTGCGCGGCGCGGTGCAAATCAGCCTGTTGCTGCAGGCCGAACCCGGCAATCCGGTGGTCTCCCTGCTCGAACCGGCGCCGGCCGGGGTGCCCGGCCGCGCCACGCTGGCTTCCATCCGGGATCATCATGCATGGGAAAGCGGTGATGTCGTCGCCGTTCTCAACCGACACCATCAGTTTGTCGGCACGCTTACCCACGCTCGTATGCGACAGGGCCTGCGGGAACTCGCAGGCGGACTGCCCGAACCCTCTGGTGCCGGACCGGTCACCGGGATTGCCGAGGTGTACACCGGAACGCTGTTCGCGTTGCTCGAGTCAGTCGGGCAGGCCAGTGGCCTGATGCCCGCGGATGGTGAGTCATGAGCACTGCCGCGAGCTTCACAGATCCGGTTGACCTGCTGAATCTGGAGTTCATGCAACGCCACCCCCGTATTGCCGCTCGGCAGCTCGAAACCCTACCTATCCGGGAGGCCGCGAATCTGCTGTGCAGTTATCCGCAGGAGGCAATCGATTCCACGTGGCGAAAACTCGCGCCCGGCGTGACGGACAAGTTGCTGCCCAATCTCCCGATCGATACAGCAACCAACATTCTGCGCGGCATGGATCCTGGACCTGCCGCTGCGCTGCTGGCGCGGCTCGATGCAACCCATCGGGACCAGTATCTGGAACGTATGCGCGAAGGCGAAGCGAGTGAATTGCGCGACATGATGGCCTATCCCGAGAACACAGCCGGTCGCATGATGAGTACACGGATCATTGCATTTGACCGCGACATGACCGTGGGCGAGGTCATCACCCAACTGCGCAACCAGAAAATCTCCTCGCTGCTCAATCTGTTTCTGCTGGACGACTCCCTGCGTCTGTGTGGACAGGTCGATACCCAACGCATCGCGCTGGCGGATAACGACCAGACGCTCGGCTCCCTGGCCATCCCGCTGCGAG
>JBFKXW010000484.1:0-1644 GCA_041637915.1 Pseudomonadales bacterium
GCTCCAGCTATTGGAGGCGTCGTTCAGTAGCGGGCAGATGCAGGCGCGTCTGAAGAGTATCGGCAGTGTGCAGCCACTGGCCGCGGCCGCCTTGCCGATTCGCGAACTCGGGTGGCAGTTTCACGGGCGCGTGGAGGCAGATGCACAGCAGGCCCGGTTGCTGGAGGGTTGGCACGGCACCGTGCGGGCGCAGGCCCCGCAAACCGAAACCGCTCCCAACCTGCCACCGCTCACACTCAGGGTCCAGCTGCTGAAACCGCTGGTTGTGGATTTGGCGCGCGCTGCAGCCCAGACGCATGGACTCGTCGTCACAGCAGGCGCAGATCTACCGACCTTGTTGCAGCCCTGGCTGGGAGATGCTGACCTTACCTTGCAGGGCGCCGCGCCCGAGCTTGTGCTCCGGAATCTGCAATTCGATGCCGAAAAGGGGTTGCGGGCAAAAGGGGAACTACGACTCCGCGACCTGGTGGGACAGACGGCATGCTGCCGGACCGGGCGGCTGCAGGCCAGCGTGCAGGCCGAGGTGAACAGCGGTGGCGCCACCGGGCGGCTGCAGTTGAGGGCGCCAGAGAATGCCATGGTATTGCAATCGGACTGGCAGGCCTCGCTTGCATCCGGACGCCTTGCAGGCACGCTGGAGGTACTCCCCGGCCTGGCTTTTCCCGAGGGGCAGAAACAACTTGCCCGCCTGATGGAGCCCTGGCCCGACGCTGTGCAGATTCTGGCCGGCAGTCATCAGCTCAGCGGCAGCTACTGGTTTGAGCGGGCCGAGGGGTTCAATGCAGACCTGCACTGGCTGGGTCAGGGTCTGCGCCTGCAAAAGGAAGAAGTCACGGCGAGCGGGCTGCGTTTTGAATCCCGGCCGGAGATCCGTGCCAGCGGCATCGGCCTGGGACAATACGCACATTTCGAGGTCAGTGAACTGGATGCCGGCTTCCCGATCCGCAACATTCGTGGTGACCTCTGGGTTCGGATTCCCCTGCGAAAAACCGACGCCCCCGTGCTGATCCGGCATTTTTCCGCAGAGCTGCTGGGTGGGCGTGTACACGCCGACCAGATTCCGCTGCCGGTCGGCCAGGACGAAGTACAGTTCACACTGCAGGTGGAGGGCATCGACCTCGCTGCCCTGCTCCAGTTGGAGCAACGGGATGACCTTTCCGGCACGGGCCTGCTGGACGGCGCCATCCCCTTTCGCTGGAATCAGGCCGGCATCTCTGTGGACCGTGGCAGGCTGGCCGCACGGGCCCCGGGCGGTTTTCTGAAATTCCAGCCCGACGCGCGCGCCCGTGCCCTTGCCCGCACGCAGCCGTCGCTGGGTGTCGCGCTCCGGGCACTGGAGAACTTCCAATACCGCCTGCTTGAAGCCGGGCTGGATTATCGCGAGGATGGGCAACTGGTCATTGCATTGAAAATTCAGGGTGAAAATCCTGAACTTCACGACGGCCACCCTGTCCATCTGAATATCACGGTGGAAGAAAACGTGTTGACCTTGTTGAAGAGCCTGCAATATTCGGATGAGCTGTCCGACAGGATCGGCAAGCAATACAGGAAGGGGGATTTATGAAGCGCGGAACAGGGCTACGGTTCCTGCTGATCGTCGGTGCACTCTCGCTGACAGCGTGCACACCGCGCGTCGAGGTGGCC
>JBFKXW010000485.1:0-1639 GCA_041637915.1 Pseudomonadales bacterium
CGTTTCCACCTCGCCTGCCAGATGGAAGAGGCGGTGGGTGGCAGCCAACTGGTTATCCGTGTCGAGGACAGCGGTCCCGGCTTCGACTGGGAATCGCGCATGGAGCAAACGGATGACTCGGAGGTTTCCAGGAATTACCATGGCCGGGGCATTCCGCTCCTGCGCAAACTGTGTGAATCCGTTCGCTACAAGGGCGCGGGCAATGAAGTGGAGGCGGTCTACCGCTGGTAGCGAATCTGCCGGCAAACCTGTCTGTGCATCGGACAGGTATGGTGAGCGCACGGTGATGCCTGCCGATCCGACGGGGCGGTGGCATCGTTCGAATAACGGGCAGGAAGGCCAACGATGAGTGACGAACCAGTCGATATTGAAGCGCTCCGCGAGCTGAAGGAAATCATGGAAGACCAGTTTTCCATGCTGGTCGATACCTTCCTGCAGGATTCTGCGGTTCGCATGGACGAAATTGACGCAGCGCTTGCAGCCGGCGACGCCGATGCGTTGCGCAGTGCTGCGCACAGTTTCAAGGGTAGCAGCAGCAATCTGGGTATTTCTGCACTGGCGGATGTCTTGTTCAAGCTGGAATCCATGGGTCGCGAGGGCAATCTGGAAGGCGGTCAGGCGCTGGCAGACGAATCCCGCATCGTGTTCCAGCGAGTTTCGGAAATCCTCCAGAGCGAACTCAGCTAGGGGCTGCTGACATTCTCTGAAGCCGGGACCGGCTCCGGTACTGCGCAGAGTCATCGTGACTCGACAGTCCTCCCGAAGCTCCCCCTCATTCCATCCTGATCTGTACCCGCCGGTGCAGGACGATCCGGCACGATGCTTGCTAACTCTACCGTGAAAGCGCACGCAGCACGCGTGCGAGCCGACAGGGACGTTGGAGACTAGCGAATGGAACCCACCTCGAAATCCATGCAATTTGGCCTGCGTGCCGGCAAAGACGGCGCGGGTGCTGCCCGAGCGCCGTTGGCAGCATTGCAAGGTGTTGATTTTCAAACACAATTGACGGCTGAACCCGGCAAGTTTCTGGGCCTTTTGCGCGCTGAGGCGGTGCGTGCAGAGCGTGCCCACGCGCAGCCATCACGGCCGGAAACTCCTCGTCCGGGCACAGATTCAGGGGCTCGTGCGGCTGCAGAGCGGGCTGCCGAAAAGCGGTCTTCTGCGCCGCCCGACGACCGGGCGAGCGGCAGCAGCTCGCCGCAGGACGACAGCGCCTTGCCGCCGGATGCCGACGGTGAGCAGGCGACGGATGGCAGTTCAGGGCCAGCAGCGCAGGGATCGGTCCCGGCTGAGGAGCAGTCCGCAGGTGCCAGTCAGCGAATTGACCGGGGAGGCAGTGCGGCAGCACAGTCACCGTCGGCAGATGCCGGCGCCGATGCAACCGGTCATGAGGCCGGGCAGGTCAGCGCAGACGATCCATGGGCGGATGGGGTGATGCGGGAGCAGGCTGCCCCGGAGGCGGCGGGCGCCCTGCGTGAAACTGATCCGGCCGCAATCTCAGCAGAGGGTAGCGACTCCGCTGCCGCGGGTGAAGATGCCAACTTGGCCGCTGCCGCTGCGGACACTGTTCCTGCAGCCGGTGAGGTCGAACCGGATGCGATCGCCGCGCAGTCTGCATCTTTGAGCAGCGCAACGTCGA
>JBFKXW010000486.1:0-1639 GCA_041637915.1 Pseudomonadales bacterium
GAAAGGCGGGTTCAGAGTGGCCGGCGACCGGAGATTGCGTGCGCGAGCGTACCCCCGTCGACATACTCGAGGTCACCGCCGAGTGGCACCCCGTGCGCGATCCGGGACACCTGCACATTCAGGCGGCGCGCCAGACCCGCAATGAAATGTGCCGTCGCCTCGCCCTCCACGGTCGTGCCGGTGGCGATGATCACTTCCTGTACGCCACCCTGCAGCCGCTGCTCCAACAGATCCATGCCGATATCCTCCGGGCCGACCCCATCGATCGGAGAGAGGTGACCCATCAGCACAAAGTAACGCCCGCGATAACCGCCGGCCTGTTCCACTGCGTGCACATCGGCAGGACTTTCCAGCACACAAAGTTGCTCTGCATCGCGATTGGGATCACGGCACAGGCCGCAGGTTTCCTCCTCGGTGAAGGTGCGGCACTGGCTGCAGTGACCCACACCCGCCATCGCCTCCTGGACACGGGTTGCGAGCACGCGAGCCCCGTCGCGGTCCCGTTCCAGCAGATGGAACGCCATGCGCTGGGCCGTGCGCGGGCCCACACCCGGCAGGCAGCGGAAGGCTTCGATCAGCTGGTCGATGAGAGGGCTGAAAGACATCGCGTCAGGGCTTGAACGAAAAGCCACCCGGCATCTGCAGCCCGGCTGCCAGACCGCTGAGCTGATCGCGGTTGGCCTCCTCAACGCGACGGACGGCATCGTTTACGGCGGCTGCCAGCAGATCCTCGAGCATTTCGCGATCTTCGCTCAGCAGGGACGGATCAATGCTGACTTTCTTCACGTCATGTCGCCCGTTCATTCTGACCTGCACCAGGCCGGCACCGGATTCACCGGTCACCTCCAGGCTGGCCAGCTTCTCCTGCATTTCCTTCATGTTGGCCTGGACATTGCCCAGCTGCTTCAACAGCCCTTGCAGTTGGTCACTCATGAGTTGCCTCCACGACAAACAAGTTTGATTCAATCACTCTTGGTATCTGCCACGGACTGCACCGAGTCCATGCAGATGGTTGCACCGAACTGATCCCGCAACTCGCGCACCAGCGGATCCCGCTCCAGGGCAGCCACCGCTTCGGCCTTGCGCAGGGCCGCAATCCGCCGGACCTCCCCGGCCGGAGAGCAGACCCCCTCATCGCTGACTTCGGTCTCCAGCCGGACCGTGCCACCCAGCGCCACGCCGAGAGCGGCGCGAATTTCGCTGACCCGGCTTTCATTGAGCAGGGGCGCCTGGGCGATCGGCACCACCAGCGTCACCTGCTCGCGATCACAGACGCGCACCCCACACTCACTGACCAGCCGGGCACTCACACCCTGCAATGCCAGCTGCGGGTGCAGTGCGAGCCAGCGGCGCGTGGCATTCTGACCCTCTGCCGGGACCCCGGTGGGAGCCGGGCGGCTCTCTGATTGTGCGGCCGGTTCCGGCAGGCCCGGAGCGCTGGGTGCCTCTTCGACCCATGATCGTGCCACCGGTTCCCGGGCAGACTCTGTGACCGGCTCGCGCACCACCTCCGGCAGCGTGATAGTGACTTCGGCTACACGTTCAACTGTTTTTTTTTTCGGCGCAGCGGAACCCTCATCAGCGCTCAGCGGTGCGGCCTGGGATTCCGGTAAAAACGCATGCATGCGCAGCAGTGTCA
>JBFKXW010000487.1:0-1634 GCA_041637915.1 Pseudomonadales bacterium
CCATTGCGCAGGCCGGAACCCAGCCGGTTTCCATCTCCTCGCCGGGGAACTCCCCAGGGGGGCGGACACGAATCTGGTACCAACCGTCCTGCTCCTGCTCGACCAGAATGCTGCTTTGTTCGTACTCTGTCTCGATCAGGCCGGCATAGGGCAGCGCCTCCCCTGCGCCGAGCCGGTCAATCAGCCAGCCGTTGATGATCAGGTGCGTGGCTCTCTCGCCGGGCGCCGGGGACAGTGGCAGCGTGACCTTGTCCAGCCAGGCGCTCAGGCTGTTTTCCAGGCCGGCGTGAAGGTGGCCGACTCCGAGTGGCAGCTCTGCCAGTGCATCGCCCTGCGACAGCAGGGAACTGTAGACCCCGTGGTGCGGCGGCGTGTCCGGTGCGCGTTTCCGCCATTGCGCATCCACCGAGCACTCTGCGGCGAGTGCAGAGGCTGCGCTTAGCCCCAGCAGGACCACGATCAAAAACACTGGCAAACCGCTACCTCCTTTCCGGTTTTGCTGCCGGGCATTGTACTGCGCGTCGGCATCCGGCTCACCCGTACTTTTTGCGTGTGCCTGCCTTATCATGGTGCCTGATCTGCGGGGGAGCGATTCATGAAAGCAGCACTGATCCAGTCCTACGGTCCTGCCGATACGCTTCGGGTGGCAGAGGTGGCACGCCCCGTTCCGACGGCGGAAGAAGTGTTGGTCCGTGTACATGCTGCTGCCATCAATCCAAAGGACACATTTATCCGCAAGGGCCGGTTCCGGCCCTTCAGTGGTCGCTCCCTGCCCATCCAGACCGGCTTCGACTTTTCCGGTGTGATTGAGGAAGTCGGCGCGAGCGTTCGCGATGTGGTGGTCGGGCAGCCCGTGTACGGCATGCTGCGCGAGGTGTTTCACGGACGCAGCTGTGCGGAATTCCTGACGGTTGCGCCGAACCAGTTTGCAAACATGCCGGCGAACCTGGGGTTTGTCGAAGCTGCGGCGTTGCCGCTGGCAGCGCTGACGGCTCTGCAGGCATTGCGTGATGATGGTGGTCTGTCAGGCTCGCAGCGTGTCTGTATCAATGGCGCCTCGGGTGGGGTGGGTTCCATGGCGGTGCAGATCACCCGTGAGCTCGGCGGCCACGTCACTGCGATCAGCCGGGCTGAAAACCACGACTTCCTGCATTCGCTGGGTGCCTCGGTCTGCATTGATTACAGGGAGGTGGATATCCGGGAGTGTGACGAGCGCTTTGATGTGTTCTTCGATGTGTTCGGGAATCATCCGTTCCGCGCTGTCCGGCACCTGTTGAACCCCGGTGGCACCTGGGTCTCGACCGTACTGCAGCCGCATGTGTTTGTCAGTGCGCTGGCGAGCCGCGTGCTGCCAGGGCCCAATGCCCGGCTGGTGGTGGTGAAGAGCAATCGCCAGGATCTGGATCTGCTTCGTGGCTGGGTGGAGAGCGGTGCCCTCACGCCCGTGGTGCAGGAGGTGTTTCCGCTGGAGCGTATCGCGGATGCGCATCGTCAGCAGGAGAGCAAGCATACGCGCGGCAAGATCGTGATCCGGATCGCTAATTAGTCACTGGCGCGCCGGTACCAGTTTTCGGCATTTTCCCGAAAAACCTTCTGCTGCATCCGGTCATCAAGCGCTTCGAGAAACTGCTGCA
>JBFKXW010000488.1:0-1630 GCA_041637915.1 Pseudomonadales bacterium
CTGTCCGAGAAACTGGGCCCGTTGACATACTCGGAAGATGATGGCGAGGTGTTTCTGGGCCGCAGCGTGACCCAGCACAAGCAGGTCTCGGATGTCACCGCGCACACTATCGATGAAGAAATCCGCAAACTGATCGACCACAATTACCAGCGGGCGAAGGCAATCCTGGAAGAAAAACAGGACAAGCTGCATTTGATGGCCAAGGCGCTGATGAAGTACGAAACCATTGATGAAGACCAGATCAAGGACATCATGGAAGGCCGCGATCCACGGCCACCGAAAAACTGGACGGAATCCGACGCGGGCGGCTCCGGCGGCACGCCGGTTGAAGCGGAAGGCAAGGATGCGGCCGCGGATGGCAAAGTCGGTGGGCCTGCCAGTCAGCACTGAGCCCCGGGTCGGACAGTATGCAAATCAAACGGCAGCTCCGTCAGGGGCTGTCGTTTTTGCTGGTTGAGCGGCAGCGGGGGCGGTCATTCTGAGCAATCCGAAAGCTGTTTTGCATCTGGCGGGCGATCGCAAGCTTGACTGCAGCGCGCCACAGATCATGGGTATCCTGAACGTCACGCCCGATTCGTTTTCGGACGGCGGTCAATGGACCAGCCCGGACCGGGCGGTTGCCCATGCACTGGGCATGGCCGAGGCGGGCGCGGCGATCATCGATGTGGGCGGCGAATCCACGCGTCCCGGGGCGGCTCCCGTTAGCCTGGAGGACGAGCTGCAGCGGGTCGTGCCGGTGGTCGCCGAACTGTCGAGGCGGGGTCTGGTGGTTTCCGTTGTTACCAGTAAAGCGCAGGTCATGACGGCCGCTGCTGCAGCCGGGGCGGCAATGGTCAACGATGTGCGGGCACTGCGCGAGCAGGGGGCGCTGGCAGCAGTAGCACAGACAGATCTTGGCGTGTGCCTGATGCATATGCAGGGTGAACCGCGAAGCATGCAAAAACACCCGGTTTATGCCGATGTGGTCGAGGAGGTGCGGGAATTCCTGCTGATGCAGGTCGCGGCCTGTGAGACCGCGGGCATTGCGCGCCAGCGCATTGCGCTGGATCCGGGTTTCGGCTTTGGCAAGACGCTGGTGCACAACCTGGCGCTGCTGAACGGGTTGCCACGGCTGGTTGCCTGTGGCCTGCCGGTGCTGGTGGGGCTGTCACGAAAATCCATGTTGCAGGCCTTGACAGGAAGGCCGGTGGAAGAACGCTTGGCAGGGAGCCTGGCGCTGGCTGTCATGTCGGCCCGGGCCGGAGCGCATATAATCCGGGTCCATGACGTAGCGCAAACGCGTGACGCACTGGCAGTGGTTACAGCGTTGCGCCAACTCGAAGCCCATGGAGAAGTTCCAGAATGACACGAGAATATTTCGGTACCGACGGGGTGCGAGGGAAAGTGGGAGAGCCTCCCATGACGGTGGACTTTGCGCTGCGCATGGCCAGCGCCGCCGCACAAGTCCTGATGCCGGATGGCGGTACCGTGGTCATCGGCAAGGATACCCGGGTGTCGGGCTACATGTTCGAGGCGGCACTGGAGGCAGGATTTGTCGCAGCGGGGGTGAATGTGCGCTTGCTGGGCCCGCTGCCCACGCCCGGCATCGCCTACTTCACCCAACTGCTGGGCGGCGACCTGGGCGTGGTGA
>JBFKXW010000489.1:0-1613 GCA_041637915.1 Pseudomonadales bacterium
ATTCAGGATCCGCTGAACGGCCATTTTGAAGGCTACTACGACGCCGGCATCGAGGACGTCTTTGATACCCCACCCGCCCACAAGCGTGCCGAACTGGAGGCGGCGGCCGCCTATTACCACATGGAAGACAGTGATGCCGACACGATCCTGCAGGAACTGCCCGACGACCACGGCACCCACGCCGTGCTGACCGGAGACGGCTTCCGCTCGCTCACGCTGAGTGAGGTGCACAGCTGGCGCCTGTATGGAGACGGCCGCATCCACGGCATGCTGGTGGATGATGAGCGGGTATCGGAAACACCGGTGCTACCGGGCGACGATTGCCTGTACGCCGCAGAGGAACATGCCGAATTCCGCTACTTTTTCCAGCATCGGATCGCCAACAAGATCAAGGAAGAGGATCCTGACGCGCTGGCCGCCCTGGCGCTGTTGCGCGAAACCTGAAGGGGCGCTACCCCGCGGCCTTCTTCCGGATCCGGTACACCAGCACGCCGTCGGCGTGCTGCTCGTGGGCCACCAGTTCATGGCCCAGAAACTGGCAGAACTTGGGAATATCCCGCTCGGTGGATGGGTCAGTTGCGCGCACCTCCAGCATGCCACCGGGCGGCAGCGCGCGAATCCGTCCGTGCAGCATCATCACGGGCTCCGGGCAGCGCAGCCCGCAGGTATCCAGCTCTTCAACATTGTCGCTGATTTCCATGGCTGCGGTGACTGCTGATCCGGGTGCCACAGTGTACCCGCTGGGTCGGGGTCGGGAAATGCCCGGTCGGCGATCGCGAATTTCCCGGCTACAATGAAAGAAAAAACCGCTACGGAAAATCCCATGCGTCTTCTTTCGCAACTCGTCGAACCGCAGTTCCTGCACCGACCCGACGTATTCCGCCGCGATGCACTGGAGCTGACCTTCCAGATTGTCCGCGGCGCGTACCCGGATTTGGCCCTGCTGATGCAGAATGCCCTGCAGGGGATCCCGCTGGAGACCACGCAGGATACCGATGCCGGGGATGCTTTGCAGGTGCGTCTGCAACGCCCGCAGATCACCGCCATCTGCCTGGCCCTGCACCGCCACTGTGGCGTACTCATGCGCGGCCGCGGAAATGCCGCGCCCGATTTCGCCCGCGAATGCATCGTGGTCTTCGCGTTGCTGCGCGACTGGGAAGAACTGGAAGCCTCCGACTACTGCGACTGAGTCAGGCTGCCTGGCAGGTGTTTCAGAGCGCATGATCCGCATCATCATCGAACGCATCCTGGCCGAAGGGCTGGAAGCCCACTACGAGGAAGCCGCGCGGGCCGCGCTGATGACGACCATGGCCCAGCCCGGGTTCATCTCCGGCGAAAGCCTGCAGGATCTCGGCCAGCCGAACCGACGCATCGTACTGGGTACCTGGCGCAGCCGGCGCGAATGGGAGGCCTGGTTCCGATCCAGCGAACGGCGCGACTGCATGGCACGCATCCGGCCCATGCTGGTGACGGATGAGCGCGTCACCCTGCTCCGTCACGCCTGATGGCAGGCGCTATCCTTAGCATTCCGGGGAGTACCGTGGGGTCAGAGCAGATGGTTTTTGACGAGTTCTACATCAAATCGCTGGTACGCTCGGTGCCGGACTGGCCCC
>JBFKXW010000490.1:0-1596 GCA_041637915.1 Pseudomonadales bacterium
CGCTGAGCGGTGGTTTCGCTGACGCTGGTGTTAGCTCAGGCCACCCGGACTTCCTGGAGGGTTACACGCTCTACCGATCCACTGATGCCAGTGTTTACGTTAGCGACGACATCAGCACGGATAACGTCACCATTTCGTAGAACCAGCACCCGCGCAGGGCCAAAACACCTCGGGGGCGCATGGGCGCCCCCTTTTTCTTTCACTCCGACTGGACGGCTGAGAAGCGCCTTGCGAATCCGAGGACTCTGGCGGGCGTCCTGATACAAGTTTATTGCGGGTTCCCTTGAGCCCGAAACTTTCTGAATATCAGCCCCCAAGATCGCGGCCCGGGGACCGTTTGACTGGAAGACCACACCTTAGCCTCGGCTTCCAGCCCTAACGTATCCCGCAGGAGCCGTGTCAATAAACCAGGCTCAGCCCAACATACGAACAACGCACAGAGTTTGCGCGAATAGGGAGAATAAACCACCGATCTGGCAGGCCCGGCAAGTACAGGCATGTGGAAGCAGGCCCTGGTGAATATGACTTTGCGTACTTTTTCGATGAATAGGCGGCGGCGTGACGATCAGTCGGGGGCCTCGCATCCCGCATTCCGGTTGTTTTCTAGCTGAATATGCCTGTTGTCCGGCAATCGCGTAGCCGAAGACGTGGCCCCAGTCCTGCAGGACGGCCGTCGGTTGATCATGAAAAGTCGAGAAGGTCCCGCACCGGCGGCGCCCGGGCTTCGACGTTTGCCCCATGATCCGGCGATCCTTCCCTTGTGCGCACATGCGCCAGGATCTGTCGGATCAGATCTGGCTCCTCGATGCAGGCGATCACCCGCAACCGCCCGCCGTAATCCGGGCATGTTTCATCGGCCACATCCCTGTGCCCGACCACTTTGTGGCGGCCTACGGCCGTGCAAATCGGCTTTCCTGCCGATTTGTCGATGGCGAAGATCCGCTTCAGGCGCTGCATCCAGGTCATGGGCGCGCGCGGCTGATCCTGTTCTCCTTTCGGACGTTCCTTCCTGCCAGGAACAATCCGCTGCCTGTGCCTGCTGTTCGGGGCAAACACCCCATGGAACCGCGAATCCCGAGCGGCGCACCAGAAATGTTGAAATGCAGCGATCGACCACACCGAGCACCTGCCCCAGCACCTCGGGCCGGTCAGCGAACAGGAAACGCAGCGGATACGGAAAGCTCAGCACCCACTGACGGATTGGTGCCTGCGGCAATACGTGATCAACCAGATGCGCCGCGCTCTCGACCATGCGCCGGGCCACGCAACTGGGGCAGAACCCGCGTCGCTTGCAGGAGAGTCCTGCTGGAAGCGGGAGCAGATCCCGCCCTGACGGATGCCAACGGCCTCACCGCCCTGCAGATCGCCCGCCAGGCGGGTGCAGAGCAGATCACCGCCCTGCTGGATTCCGCGCGGTAGATGTGCCGGCCGCCATACTCATAACCAATGCACAAACCGGTGTGCACGAGGCTGCTGCAGACGGCGTCGCGGCCCAGGACACGAGGCATACTGCCGGCGTCGGCGCTATTTGACAGGCCCATTCCTACCAGCCGAACCAACCGGTTGGCGCCGAACGTGACGAACTCACCGAGGGGC
>JBFKXW010000491.1:0-1594 GCA_041637915.1 Pseudomonadales bacterium
GCCCCTTCGCTGTGCTCATACCGGTTTCCTTGTCCGGGTTCAAGGTCCGCCGCCCCCCTACAGGAGCAAGTATGACAGTCTACTCGAACGTCTTGGAAATGGTCGGCAATACCCCGTTGTTCGAAGTGAAGAACTTCGACACAGGATTGTGCCGTCTGTTTCTCAAGCTGGAATTGATGAATCCAGGCGGATCGATCAAGGATCGTATCGGCATTTCCATGATTGAGGAGGCCGAGCGGCGCGGCGATATCAAACCCGGTGACACCCTGGTGGAAGCCACGGCAGGCAATACCGGCATAGGGCTGGCGCTCGTGGCGGCGCAGAAGGGCTACCGCCTGGTGCTGGTCATTCCGGACAAGATGAGCCAGGAAAAGATTTTCAACCTGCGCGCCATGGGTGCCGAAATCGTGCTGACGCGTTCAGACGTTGCCCGGGGGCATCCGCAGTATTACCAGGACCTTGCCAGGAGCATCGCCGCGGAGACCGGTGGGTATTACATCAACCAGTTTGGTAACCCTGATAATCCCAAGGCCCACGAGGACACCACTGCGCCGGAGATCTGGCACGAGATGGACGAAAAGCTCGACGCGGTGGTGGTGGGAGTAGGCAGCAGCGGCACGATCAGCGGGCTGTCCAGGTACTTTCGCGAGCATGCGCCGAATGTGGAGATCATCCTCGCGGATCCGCAGGGATCGGTGCTGGTGGACTACGTCGAAACGGGCAAGCTGGGCGCAAGCGGTAGCTGGCTCGTGGAAGGCATCGGCGAAGATTTCATTCCCGATATCTGCGACCTGTCGCTCGTGAAACATGCCTACTCGGTGAGCGATGCCGATTCGTTTGCAGCGGCACGCGAACTGCTGCAGAAGGAAGGTATTCTGGCGGGTTCTTCATCCGGCACCCTGCTCACGGCGGCGCTCAGGTACTGCCGCGCACAGACTGAACCCAGGCGAGTCGTGAGTTTTGCCTGCGACACGGGCAATAAGTACCTGTCCAAGCTCTACAATGATTTCTGGATGGAGGACCACGGGTTTATTGGCCGCGAAGAGCATGGCGATTTGCGTGACCTCGTGGGCCGACCGCATCAGAGTCGGGCAACGATTACCGTCGGCCCGACCGATGTGTTGATCACTGCGCACAATCGCCTGCGCAACGCGGGGTTTTCGCAGCTGCCGGTCATGGATGGCGACACCCTGGTGGGCGTGTTGACGGAAGAAGACATCATGCGTTTCGCCTACGGCCAGCCACAGCGCCTCATGAGTCCGGTGGCGGATGCGATGCAGGTGGCATTCACAGCCGTAGACAAGAGCATGTCTGTGCCGAACCTGGTGACGTTGCTGGAGACGCATCCTTATGCGGCGGTGATGGATGGCCAGCAGTTCCTTGGCCTGGTCACCCGGGCCGACGTCCTGAATTACCTGCGCAAGCAGATGCCCACCATGATGGCGAGGAGACACAGCGCATGACAGCGAATCGCAAGCAGGGCTTCGCCACACGCACCATACACGCGGGACAGTCGCCGGATCCCAGCACCGGTGCCGTGATGTCACCGATCTACGCCACGTCCACCTATGTTCAGAAGAGTCCGGGCGTACAC
>JBFKXW010000492.1:0-1589 GCA_041637915.1 Pseudomonadales bacterium
AGGAGCGGCGCAAGCCGCGACCAGTCCTGCCAGTTACAAAATTATCGGTGAATGAAAAACCTGATTGCGGCTGGCGCCTCTCCTACAGATCGTATCCGCATATTTCAGGGGCAAGCTCAGACCTCATCATGCATCGGCATGGGCGAATGGAACTCTGCGAAGAAATCGTTGCCCTTGTCGTCCACCACGATGAACGCCGGGAAGTTTTCCACCTCGATTCTCCAGATCGCCTCCATGCCGAGTTCCTCATACTCCACGACCTCCACTTTGCGGATGCAATCCTGTGCGAGCCGCGCAGCCGGTCCACCGATAGAGCCCAGGTAGAAACCGCCATACTTCTTGCAGGCATTCGTGACTGCCTTGGAGCGATTCCCTTTTGCGAGCATGATCATCGAACCACCCGCCGCCTGGAACTGCTCAACGTAAGAATCCATCCGACCGGCCGTGGTCGGCCCGAACGAACCGGACGCCATTCCCTTCGGCGTTTTCGCCGGGCCGGCATAATACACGCAGTGATCCTTGAAGTACTGCGGCAGGCCCTCGCCGGCATCCAGCCGCTCTTTGAGCTTGGCATGTGCGATATCCCGCGCCACGATGATGGAGCCGGTCAGGCTCAGTCTCGTCTTGACCGGATACCTGGAAAGTTCGCTCCGGATTTCATCCATGGGGCGGTTGAGATCGACGCCCACCACATCACCCCCCAGGTGGCCATTTGTGACCTCGGGCAGGAACCGCGCCGGATTCTCCTCCAGGTGCTCGAGGAACACGCCATCGGCCGTGATCTTGCCGAGCGCCTGGCGATCCGCAGAGCACGAAACGCCAATGCCCACCGGGCAGCTGGCACCATGGCGCGGCAGGCGGATCACCCGCACATCATGGCAGAAATACTTGCCACCGAACTGGGCACCGATGCCCATCACCCGGGTCAGCTGATGAATCTTTTCTTCCCACTCAACGTCCCGGAACGCCTGCCCATACTCGTTGCCGGCGGTCGGCAGTGTGTCCAGATAACGCGCACTCGCCAGCTTCACGGTTTTCAGACACATTTCTGCCGATGTGCCCCCGATGACAATGGCCAGATGGTATGGCGGACAGGCTGCCGTCCCCAGTGTGCGGATCTTCGCATCCAGGAACTTGATGAGACTGTCCGGGTTCAACAATGCCTTGGTTTCCTGGTACAGGAAGGTCTTGTTTGCAGAACCACCGCCCTTGGTCATGAACAGAAACTTGTAGGCCTCGCCGGGCTCGCTGTAGATTTCGATCTGCGCTGGCAGGTTGTTCCCGGTGTTCTTCTCGGTAAAAAGATCCAGCGGCGCGACCTGGCTGTAACGGAGATTGCGCTCCGTGAAGGTTTTCATCACGCCCTCTGAAATTGCGGCCTCGTCGTTGGCACCCGTCCAGACCTGGCTGCCCTTCTTGCCCATGACAATGGCCGTGCCGGTGTCCTGGCACATGGGCAGCACCCCTCCGGCCGCGATGTTGGCATTCTTCAGCAGGTCCATGGCGACAAAGCGATCGTTGTTGGAGGCGTCCGGATCCTCCAGGATGTTTGCCAGTTGCTGCAGGTGCCCCGGACGCAGCAGATGCGA
>JBFKXW010000493.1:0-1565 GCA_041637915.1 Pseudomonadales bacterium
AAAAGCACCCAGAAACTGGGTCAGAAAAAAGGGGCCGAAGCGGCGTTGTCGCAATAACCCGAACTGGTTGGTCTCAGACATCTCTTCTATCCAGCCGCAGAAGCCTCAGGGTAAAACACACTGACTCACGCATCACCGCGCACCCGCACGCGCCATGGCCTGATCGCCCGTGACGAGCATGCGCACCATGAGTTTCATTTGCGCAGCGATCTCAGCGTGCTCGGAAACGGGCCGGTCAGCGGCCGAGGCGCCCATGGTGAATACCAGCCGGGTAATCGCGCGCGCCAGCACTTCGGCGTGCACGATCGGCTCGCCACGCGCATTCGCAAGACGCACCAGGTCCTCCCGGAGTTCTCCCTCGAAATAGGTCAGTTGCTGATCCACGGCCGCTCGAAACGCCTCCGAACCGACCGTGCCCTCCCGCAACAGGACCGGCAGCCAGGGCGGGTCGGCCTGCAACTGGCGCATGAAAACCTCTACCGAACTGCTCACCACACTCTCGTCCCCTGCGGCTCGCTTGCGCGCCTCGCCGATGATCCTGCGCAGTGCACACCCAGCTTCCTCGATCAGGCCCACTGCGAGTTCATCCACATCCCGGAAGTGACGGTAGAAACTGTTGGGCGCAATCCCCGCCGCACGGGCGACCTCCCGCAGGGTGAGCGTGGAAACACTGCGGTTCGGGCCGAGCAGGCCCAGGGCAGCATGCAGCAAATCGTCCCGGGTGATACTCGTCCTCGCGCGGGCTGGCTCTGGCAAAACGTAAAACTCCTGTCGTCTCAGGACATTGTAACTGCACACAGGGATACACACATGTATATACAACTGTATATACATGTGTGTATAGTTTGGGGTGTCTCTACAAACCAACGCTGCCCAAGGCAGCAGACCACCAGGAGAAACACCATGGGATTGCCCGAACCGGTCGGTAAAAGCCGACCCATGACCGAAGCACAACTGGCCGCCTTCGGCGCTGAACTGGATGCCCTCCGGCAGGAAGTCATGCGGGAACTGGGTGAGGAGGATGCCCGCTACATTCGCCGGGTCGCGCGGTTCGTCCAGACCACGGAGCTGACAGGACGTGGACTGCTCATGCTCGGCTTCCTGCCACCGGCCTGGCTGGCCGGCAGCACGCTGCTGGGCGTCTCCAAGATTGTTGAGAACATGGAACTCGCGCACAACGTGATGCACGGCCAGTACAACTGGATGAACGATCCGCGCTTCAACGGCAAAACCTACGAATGGGACAACGTCGGCACCTCCGATGCGTGGCGCAAGACCCACAACGTCACCCATCACAAATACACCAATATCCGCGGCATGGACGACGATGTCGGCTACGGCCTGTTGCGTCTGTTTCCGGAACAGCGCTGGTCGCGCTTTTACCTGGGTCAGCCGCTTTACGCGTTCCTGCTCGCGACACTGTTCGAGTGGGGCGTGGCCATCCAGCACCTGGAATTCGGTGCAGTGCTTGCGGGCCGTAAAGAGCGCGAACAGTTCGATGCGGAGTGGTCCATCGCCCGACGCAAGATCCTGCGACAGCTGCGCAGGGACTATGTGTTCTATCC
>JBFKXW010000494.1:0-1555 GCA_041637915.1 Pseudomonadales bacterium
AGGAAAAGGCACTGATCGAAAACTGCCAGTCCCAGGTTGATGACGCGGTGAAAATATACCTGGAAACGCCGCCGCCCGGGCCGCAAAGCATGTTCGATTACATGTACGAAGAGCTTCCCGAGGCCATGCAGGACCAGCGGGAAACCGCTATTGCCTATTTCGGCAAAGGGGGGCACTGAGATGGCCCGCGTTGCGCTGATCGAAGCGGTCACCATGGCGCTGGCCTGGGAAATGAAAAACGACGACCGGGTTGTCATCCTCGGAGAGGATGTGGGCGTCAACGGCGGCGTTTTCCGGGCCACCGCCGGATTGCAGCAGGTTTTCGGCAAGGAACGCGTCTGGGATACACCTCTTGCCGAAGGCATGATTGCCGGCATGTCAGTGGGAATGGCGGTGCAGGGCATGCGCCCGGTGGCGGAAATCCAGTTTATGGGCTTCATCTACCCCGCCGTCGACCAGATGATCAGTCATGCGGGCCGCATGCGCCACCGCACCCGGGGCCGGCTGCACTGCCCCATGGTGCTGCGCGCCCCCTTTGGCGGCGGCATCCATGCCCCGGAACATCACTCCGAGAGCACCGAAGCGCTGTTCGCTCACATGCCCGGCGTACGGGTGGTGATCCCATCGTCGCCCGCAAGAGCCTACGGATTGTTGCTGGCCGCTATTCGCGATCCGGATCCAGTGGTGTTCCTGGAGCCGAAACGCATCTACCGCATGGCCAAGCAGGAGGTCGAGGACAACGGCGAAGCCTTGCCGCTGGATGTCTGCTACACGCTGCGCGATGGCGACGATGTGACCCTGGTCACCTGGGGCGCCATGACCTACGAGACTCAGAAGGCTGCGGTGCAACTGGCCGATGATGGCATCAGCTGCGAAGTTATCGATGTTGCCACCGTCAGCCCCATAGATATGGACACGATACTGGAATCGGTGGAAAAAACCGGTCGCCTGGTGATCGTCCACGAAGCCCCGAAAAGCTGCGGTGTAGGCGCGGAAATAGCAGCGTCTGTGGCGGAACACGGTATTTATGACCTGCAGGCACCCATACGTCGGGTAACCGGCTACGACACGGTCATGCCATTGTTTCGCACCGAGTGGGAATACATGCCAAGCGTAGCCCGGATCGTCGATGCGGTCCGCGATACCCTGGAGGAGTGAATCCATGACGACCTTTAACCTGCCTGATCTCGGCGAAGGCCTCCCGGAAGCGGAAATCGTCACCTGGCATGTGCGCGAAGGCGATGCCATCGACACCGACCAGCCGCTGGTATCGGTGGAAACTGCGAAAGCTGTGGTCGACGTCCCGTCTCCCGTCAGCGGCAAGGTGCTGAAACTGTATGCCGGGGAAGGCGACATCGTGCAGACCGGCAAGCCGCTGGTGGACTTCGCGGTGGCCGGCGATGACGATATCAAAGACACCGCGGCCAGCGACGACAGCAAGGCCTCGGGTGCGGGCGACTCGGGCACCGTGGTCGGCAGTATGCCAACCAGCGACGACACCCTGGTGGAAACCGCCAGGGCCGGCAGTCGCAGGCGTGCCCGGCAAAGTGGTCGG
>JBFKXW010000495.1:0-1548 GCA_041637915.1 Pseudomonadales bacterium
CAAGAACTACTTCACGACCGTGAAGGTCTTGTGGATCAGTTTGCGATCCTCGTGAAACACGTACAGGTGCCAGGCGCCCGCTGTGATTTCCCAGGATTCCGCAAACTGGAACGCCATCACATGGTAACGGGAGCGCGGGTTCAGCTCCTGGGTGATCTCGATCTTGTCCATGTACTTGCCGGTTTCCGGATTCCGCAGGCCCGGCGTCAGAAACAGTAATTTCACCGGTACCGGGCGACGCGCCCCGGGCCCGGTCAACTGGTAGCGCAGCCCGAATTTCACGCCGACCTTTGCCGGGATAAAAGAAGTCTCCGTGACCGGTTCACGCTCCTTGTAGGAAACCGTCTGCAGATCGAATTCCTCCAGATCCGAGGCCGGCATGGTTTCGTTGGCCTCCAGCGTGAGACGATTCTGAAATACGCCGTACTCCAGATCCGTCACGGTGATGTCATCACTGCGCGCCACCGGCTTGTACTTCTTGATCTCCGGGAGTTCCGGATAGACATTGCGGCCGCCCGGCGGCGTCAGGTCCAGCGCCTGCCCACCCTCCTCGGCACGCAGTACAGACGGAAGCGGCAACAGGGCAACTACCAGCAGCAAATAAAACAGGCGCATGTCGATTCCATGATTTGTGAGGCAACAGGCGCGCAAAGTATAACAACTGGAGGCCACTTCCATGACAGGAAACGCGCCGGCAGCGCTGCGACTGCCGGCGCGTTGCGGCCTGTCACTGCACGCGGATCACAGACAGATTGCGCTCCAGCGTGGCAGCCCCGATACCCCGCACCATCGTCAGATCCTCAGCGGACCGGAACGGACCATGCTGCTCGCGGTACTCGATAATCGCCTGCGCGCGACTCAGTCCGACGCCGTTGAGCAGATCTGCGAGTTCCTCGGCGTTGGCGGTGTTGATGTTCACACTCAATGCCTGGGCAGCGGCTTCGGCCTGCGCGGCCGCCGGCGTGGATTCCACCGCGTAGGCAGTCAGGCTGCCGGAAAACAATGCCATTGCCAGTACGATCTGACGGGTCCATGTGTGCATGTTCATGCTTCTCTCCTTGAAATGGTTTGGATTTCCTTTCGTCCCCGGAAGGACGGGAGAAAGCGTACGCCGCCCGCAGAGATGCGCCTGTAGGAAATAGCCGGGCGATGCCGTAGGTGTTTGGCGGTTACTCGCCCTCCAGCCCCTGAATCGGCTGGATTCGGCCCCATTCCTGACAACCGGGACAACGCCAGTGCAGTTCCTTGCCGGCGAAACCGCAATGATGGCAACGATAAACCGGTTTGACCTCCAGCAACTGGTTGGTGAGCCCGAGCAGAATCTCCAGACTCTCCCGTGCTGCGGAGTCCGCACTGCCGATCTGCAATTCAATCAGTTGGCGCAGCCCGCGGATGGAAGGACGCCGCTTCAGCTGGCCTGCAATGAAATGCGCCACCAGCCGGTCATCCCCGTCCTTGTGCAGGATATCGGCAAGCGCCAGCACGGCAGACACCGTCGGCCGGGACTCCAGACTGCGGCGAAGAATCTCGACCAGACGCTCCTCCATG
>JBFKXW010000496.1:0-1543 GCA_041637915.1 Pseudomonadales bacterium
CGGCGAGATCCATGCCGGCGAGGCCACGAATGCTGTTCGGGGTGTGCCACCACATGCAGTGGAAGGCGATGTCGGCGAGTGGGTGGCCGAGTGTGGACAGTTCCCAGTCCAGCACTGCAACGATACGGGGTTCGGTGGGGTGGAAAATCACGTTGTCGAGGCGGAAGTCGCCATGCACGATGGCGATCTCATCACCGGCCGGAATGTTGGCCGGTAGCCAGTTCATCAGGTCTTCCATCGGCTCGATCGTCTCGGTTTCGGACGCGCGGTACTGCTTACCCCAGCGGGCAATCTGACGCTCGAAGTAGTTGCCGGTGCGGCCATAATCAGCCAGACCGACCGCCTCGTAATCGACCCTGTGGATCTCCGCGATCACGCGGTTCATTTCGTCGAACAGTGCGCCGCGCTCGGCATTGTTCAGTTCCGGCAGGGCCGGGTCCCAGAAGATGCGCCCGCGCACGCAGTCCATCACGTAAAACGCGGTGCCAATGACGGCATCGTCCTCGCACAGACAGTAGGTCCTGGCGACCGGCACCGGCGTATCCTGCAGGGCGCTGATGACGCGATATTCACGGTCCACGGCGTGAGCCGATTTCAGCAACTTGCCGGGCGGCTTGCGGCGCAGGACATACGCCCTGTCTCCGGCAGCCAGATGATAAGTCGGGTTGGACTGCCCACCCTTGAACTGGCGAACCGTCAGCGGGCCCTCGAAACCCTCGACATGGGTTTGCAGGTACTGTGCAAGCGCCTGCTCGTCGAAGCGGTGCCTGTCCTGTACCGGCATGGTGCCACTGAACGTGTCGGCTGCGATTTCGGTCATCGGGTTGTTCCTGGCCCGGCATAAAGTGACACGGATTGTGCCAAATAAATATAGAGGCTGCTACTCGGTGTTCCACCCGGGTGGCCGGGCAGGTGGGCCAGACACGTTCCTGCGGACGCGCAGTTGCGAA
Source organism: Pseudomonadales bacterium (assembly GCA_041637915.1). Lineage (GTDB taxonomy): Bacteria > Pseudomonadota > Gammaproteobacteria > Pseudomonadales > JBFGWM01 > JBFJWR01. The sequence continues at coordinate 951 of JBFKXW010000496.1, forward strand.
TGGAACAACTGAATCCAGGCATCGAGGTATTTCCGGACGCGCTTTTGATTGCCGCTCATCCGGTGCAGCGTGCCCATGCTGGCCATTGCCATGGTGAGCATGACGAACAGGTCGGTGGGCTCCAGTGAGTGGGCAGAGCGCTTGACGAAGTAGTGCTCCACCGGGTTCTGCACGTCGCGCAGGGCCATATCGCCGAGTTTGCGCAACTCCTGGTTCAGTTCCGGGTCATGCTGGCTCGCCAGTACCAGTTCAAAAAAAGCATTGAACATGGGCGTCGAGAAAACCTCTTCCCAGGCTGCCTGCAGCAGGACATCGATGCGCTCCTCTTCGTCGGAAATCCCCAGCAGTACCTCACCGAGAATCCGATAGGCACGCCGTAACAGGTACTGCGCACTGGCGAGAATGAGCGCGTTCTTGTTGGGGAAGTGGTGGACCTGCGCACCGCGTGATACACCCGCGCGCCGCACCACCGCATTCAGACTGAGACCGGCATAGCCATTCTCTGCCAACTCATCGAGCGTGGCGAGGATGAGGCGTTTGCGCATCTCAAGGGTGCGCTGTGCCTGTGTGCGGCGCGGCGCTGCCTCGCCCCG
>JBFKXW010000497.1:0-1517 GCA_041637915.1 Pseudomonadales bacterium
ACATCCGGGATTCGGGTTGCGCCGACCTGTCCCGTTCGGACGCGCTGGAGTCCTGCCGGTCCCTGGACCTGCGTGGAAACGCGATCGGCTATCCTGGCATCGACGCCATGTGTCGCTGGCACCCGCCAGAGCTGCAAAGCCTGGCGCTGGGCGGCAACCCGGTGGGCGACCGCGCGGTACGCGCGCTGGCTGCATCCCCGCTGCTCGGGCAGCTGAACGCGCTGGACCTATCCGACTGCCAGCTTACCGACGACGCGGTGGATGTACTCATCGGCTGCGGGCAGTTGGCTGGCAGGCTGGAGCGGCTCAGCCTGCGCTTCAACCATTTCAGCGAGTCCGCGGTCACGCGCCTGAAAGACCAGTTTGGCGATGTCGTGCGGGTTTGACGGACAGAGCGCGGGGAGACCGGGACTAGGCTTCAGGCGGATCGAAAAGCGCAGGGGGCAGTCCCAGGTTGGCAAACTGCAGTCGTCCGACGAATGGTCGCGCCTGCGCGCTCAGGATGCCCGGTTTTACCATGCCCAGCGCAACGGTCATGGAGGCCCGGACGGCTGTGTCCTGCGGGTCACCGGTATTGCCATGCAAACCGCTGGGCACATCGGCGGAAATGATCTCGTAAGAACCGCCGTTCATGGTCTCGACCAGTGCCTGGTCGGCCACATCCATTTCGCCGCCAGCTGCAGGGTCGAGGAGGCAGTCGAGCACGACACGCGCGCGGATCTTTTCCGTGCGCGGCATGAATACGATGCCCTGCCTGCTGGCCATGTCGAACTGGATGGCCGCTTCTCCGCCTTGTTTCATTACCGACGCCTCATCGCCGGTGAGCAGGACGCGCACGCTCCAGTCGCGTGCCTGCAGGTGTCGCGCGGTTGCGAAGCCCACCCCGGCGTGCGGCCCGCTGCCGCAGACCACCACCGCGCCCCGCTCACGGCGGCGGGCCCGAATCGCAAGAACCTGGTCCGCATGCCCCGTTGCCGGTGAGTGCGTGACGCAGGTTTCGGCCGCATCGGCAAGCGCCCGGCCGGCATTTTCCATCAGCAGCAACGGGTTTACGCCGAACTCTGCGCTGGAGCGCTGCAGGACTTCCCGCGCCCCCTGCAGCGTGACGACGGGCCAGGCGCGCCACGCGCGCAGGATGTCCCCGGCATAATTACGGATATCGGCATCAGGCGCCTTTTCCATGGCCCGTGCCACGGCAGCACGGGCTGACAACCCTGCTACGCCAAGCGCGGAAAGCGCGCTCAGTGCGTGCAGGCGTACCCAGCGCTCTTCATGTTCCAACAATGGCTCGAGTTCAGGAAGCAACGGGGCGGCCGCTTCGCCGATCGCAACCACCACGTCGCAAGCACCTTGAAGAACAGCAGGATCATCTTTACCCAGCCAGGGCGCAAGCCGCTCCACCGTCAAAGGGTCGCGCATGCCGACTGCGGCGACACACTGAAGTATCAAGCCGATGTGACCGACATTCGATCCCAGCATTGCGGACAGTGTCCGTTCGATCACCGGTGAACGTACCC
>JBFKXW010000498.1:0-1508 GCA_041637915.1 Pseudomonadales bacterium
CGGACTTAAAATCCGCCGGACCGAACAGGTCCATGCCGGTTCGATTCCGGCTCCGGGCACCAGAACTTTCAGCGCCGCCTGATCTGCCGGCATATTCATTCAAAATCAACAACAAGCAAATTATGAGCGGCATCCTGGTTGAAAACATTCATCTGTGGCGCGGGCATCGCCAGATCCTGGATGGCGTGGGATTCAGCGCTCAGGCAGGCAGTCTTGTGCACGTCTCGGGTGCCAACGGGTCGGGAAAGACAACCTTGCTGCGAACCGTATGCGGACTGAGCTTGCCGGAAGAGGGCGAGATCGCATGGCGGAGTCGCTCCACCCGGGAATTCGCGCAGGAGTTTCGCTCGCAGATTGCCTTTCTCGGTCACAGGGACAGCATCAGCGACGAACTGAACACCAGGGAAAACCTTCGCTACGGACTGGCGATGATGGGAAGTCGCGCGGACCACGCGGCCATCGAGTTGGTCCTCAAACAGCTGCACATGGACCGGCACGCGCATCTTCCGGCCCGGGTATTGTCGGCCGGGCAGCGGCGCAGGGCGGCGCTAGCGAGGGTCTTCCTGTCAGCGGCCCGGCTGTGGCTGCTTGACGAGCCCTATACCCATCTGGATGGCCAGGGGCGCGATACGCTGAACGAGAAGATCGTGCAGCAACTGGCGGGTGGCGGGATCGTCATTCTGACCACCCATGACGTGACCTTGCTGCCACGCCCGGCCGACCACGAGGTGGCGATATGACCTCCGCCGGCAACGGTTTCCTGCTGCAGCTGTCCCGCGATCTGCGCGTGGCCATGCGACGTTTCAGCGAGCTGATGCAGCCTCTGCTGTTCTTCGTCATCGTTGTCAGCCTGTTCCCCCTGGCTTTGAGTCCGCGTCCCGAACTCCTGACCGAGATCGGTCCCGGCGTGATCTGGGTGGCGGCGCTCCTCGCCACGCTGCTGTCCATGGAAGGAATCTTCAAGACGGACTTTGAGGATGGGGGACTCGAGCAGCTGGCGCTCAGCCCGCACCCGCTGCCGTTGACCCTGCTCGCACGCGCCGCCGCCCACTGGCTGCTTGCGGGTCTGCCGCTCGTCATCCTGGCGCCCCTGATCGCCGGGATGTTCTTTATACCCCTGTCTGCACTGCCTGCGCTGGTGGCCGGCCTGCTGCTCGGCACGCCTTTGCTGGTGCTGCTCGGTACCGTGGGGGCGGCGCTGACCGTCAGCCTGCGCCGCGGCGGTGTATTATTATCGCTACTGGTTCTGCCACTGATGGTTCCGGTGCTGATCTTCGGGGCGCGCGCCACGGACATGGCTGTCCATGGTGAAACCACCGCGGGACCGCTTTACCTGCTAGCCTCGCTGCTGGTACTGGGCATCAGCCTGGTACCGTTTGCGACGGCTGCGGCCATCAGAATTAGCCTGGACTGAAAACTTATGTGGGTATGGTTTCATAAACTCGGTTCGCCACCGCATTTCTACCGGATTTCCGGCCGGCTGTTGCCGTGGATAAGTGGCACTGCAC
>JBFKXW010000499.1:0-1506 GCA_041637915.1 Pseudomonadales bacterium
ACGGTCAATGGAAAACCGGCGCCGGATCAGGTCGATCAGGGCTGGTATCGCGACACATTCATTCCCGATGTGCAGCAGCGTGGAGCGGCCATCATCAAGGCACGCGGCGCTTCCAGCGCAGCCAGTGCCGGCAGCGCGGCCATGGACCACATCCGCACCTGGGTGCAGGGCACCGGCGAAGGCGACTGGGTTTCCATGGCAGTCCCGTCTGACGGCAGCTACGGCATTGAGGAGGGCGTGATGTACAGCTACCCGTGCACCTGCAAGAACGGTGACTATGAAATCGTGCAGGGGCTCGAGATCGATGAGTTCTCGCGCGAGAAAATGGACGCCACCGAGCAGGAACTGCGCGAGGAACGGGCGGCCGTTGAGCATCTGCTGGGCTGAACCTGCGAGGGTGTTGAGATGAGTGTGGATTCGGTTCGCAAATCACTCGGGATCGGCCCGGATGCCCTGCCCGGCCTCGACAAACTGGACGAGGCCGCAGCGAGGCAACTGGCCGAACACCTGGATGAGGCCGATCGTGCCCACCACAAGCACATCGAGGCAAGCATGCAGGAGGCGCTGAATCACTTTCCGCGCCTCCTGCGTGGTCCGATCAAAAAAATCTTCGGGATGTAAGCGTGAGCATCGACCGGTCCACCGAAATTCGCCGCCTGGCCCAACTGCTGCATCGGGATGCGAATGAACTTGGCTATCTGGATGCGCTGGATGGCCAGGACTTGCAGGAGTTGCGACAGGCCTTTCAAAACCGCCTGCTCGAGGATCATGGAGAGACATTCGCGAAAATGGCGGCGGGCGGCAAGATTGCACCCGACGCCCTGTCCGCGATGCTGTGCAAGAAGATTTTCGGCCCTGCCATCACGGCCAACATGTCCTATTACACCCCACCGGAGAAGGCCGCAAAGATGTGCAGCCACTTCGATGACGCCTTCATGACGGAAGTCGCCCGCGAACAGATTCCGGACCGTGCACGGGAGTTGCTGGAGGGATTGCCCGTAGACCTCATGCGCGGTGTTACGCGCGCACTGCTGGCGAGCAAGGACTACCACATCATGGGCGGCTTCACCGATTACATGCCCCAGGAGAAAGTCGCGGCACTGATGCACGAGATCACTGATATCGCCGACAACCTGCGCGTGTCCTCTTTCTGTCAGCGCAAGGACCGGATGGCGGAACTCACCGCGCAGTTTGATGATGAAATGCTGAAAAAACTGATTGAGGCTGCCTTTACCTCGGAGGATTTCATCGTTGAAGTGGGGCTCGTCACTGCGGAGATGAATGAGGCCGACCAGCAGCGGATGGCCCGGCTCACCGACATCGTCAACCCTTCCTACCGCCAGCGTGCGCGTGAAACTGCCGAGAAACACGGCAGAACCGAGTCGCTGGCCGCATACTTCGCGGCGTAGATCGCTTCCTCCTGCCTCACTACCGGCGGGCTGTGCATTCGGCTCAGGGCCGGCGAGCGGTCGCTCCCGATGCAGACGATGTAGGGCGAGCGGATCT